>JAKSUF010000195.1 GCA_024409145.1 archaeon
TACTTATAATCAAGAATTAGCGATTTAGAGAATTTATATTTTTGTTGTTCTATTCTTATTTTTTCAATATCATTCCCTAAAACTTCATAACTTTCTTTACAGTATTCCGTTACAAAATTAAATTGATTATCATTTATAAGCAACAATTCATGTTCTGTATCATGTTTATATGAACCATAAGGACAACCCATGCAACCAGTCCTACAAACATGTTCATACACTTTAGGAATTTCTATATTATATTTTTCGTATATTTTATCGATCAATTCATCTGATAAATCATGTATAGGCGTAAACTTATCTTTTTTTACCGTAAAGCAAGATTTATATTTCGCCCTTCTTGCCATACTCTCCCCCCCCCTAATACCAAGTATTGGGTGCATTCCTGTTTCCTTTTGAAACTTCTTTCCAGGTTCTTTTTTCAAATATTTACAACATAAATTTGACACTTTATGCAACTTTCCACTTAATAACAATTCTCGTGCTTTTTTCGACAACCCATATGTCGTCGGACTTCCATCTAACTTATGACCATTTATAACACATTCTAAATAAGGTGCCCTATTTACACTTTGCCATCTATAAATTAAGTCATCCTGCGTCTTTGAAAAACAAGGACTACCATATTTTTCTTTTAAGTCAAAAGGATTTATATCAGGATGCAATACAATATCACAATTATCCATAATTCTTTTTAATATTTCATGGTGCTCCATGTGTGTATTAACACCAACTATTTTTATATCTTTAAATTCAGGATATGAATATTCTTTTAAAAACCAATATAAGAAATGTGAATCCTTACCACCACTATATGACAAATACCATTTTTTATATCCACCATTATTTTTAAGTTTTCTAAATTTCGATTTCAAATCTTCTAAATAAAAATCAACATCATCCATTATATCACCACCACATCGCTGGGAACACTAACTCCCATATCTTAAAGAATTCTTTAACATGATCCGCATATTCATCACTAAAATCATCTTCTTTTTTCATTATTTCCGTCAAATCTATCATCTTATCAATCATTTCAAGTTGTGTATAAGAACAACCATTATAATCAAAATGATGATATGTTAAATCTACTTTGGCTCTTTCCTTATACAATTTAAACCACTTATTTGTCCATAAAATTAATTCTGCATTTAAATTCCAATCAACATGACAACCTCTTAACATTTTTATCACCTTTTTTATGGTATCACAAAAATGACAAAAAATCAATCAAAATTTTCATCAATTTTTACAAATTTTTTAACAATTTTTAAAAAATGCCATTTTATCGTTTTCACATCGTTTTCACCTCTGAGCCCTTATAAACACTGGGCTCGTGCCAACTTTTCCAATTAAAGTTGAAAACGATAAAAATTTATCGTCGTTTTCATTCTAGCCCTTATAAACACTGGGCTCGCGGAAAATGAAAACGATAAAACGCAAAAATGCTCAACATTATATATATAATAAAAAAAGAGTATATATTATTGTATTATTGCATTATTCTCTTTTTTTTTATTATAAAAACTTTTATTAAAAAATTGGTTTACTTCGTTTTCAATATGCTACAAACCCTTATAAATAAAGGGCAAAACATGAAAACGATATGGTAAACGATGTATTTTTTGATTTTAATGCAAAAATTCTTTCAATCCCTTTATTTATGCTATCTCGCGCCATTTTTTTATTGAAAACGATGAAAACGATAAATTTCAATTTTTGTTATTTTTTTACTAAAACTTGAAAAAATTTCCGTAATTTTAAATCCATGATATGGAATACTAATTTTTTATAATTTATTGCATATGCATTTTTATAAACTTAATGAAAATTAATGTAAAATCATTAACTTTTTTTATTAAATTACTAAAAAATGCCCAAAATATAAGCAAAAAATGCCCAAGTAATTGACATTTCAGCGTTTTTACTAAATAATCAACACTGTGTCTATTATCTCTCAAAAAATTAAAAAATTTTTTTGACTTTAAATAAAAGGTGGGGGTATTTTTTAAAAATAGTTTTGTGTATAAAGAGAAAGAGTGCGTATATAAAGATTATTAATTTGTATGCAAAGAGAAAGGTTTTGTATATATAAAATTTGCTGAAGCACTTAAAAAGACAACCCCTGCTTTACACTATTTTACGGGGTATCCCCCCTCACTTTACATTTATTTTAATTTATATTTTTTGTAAACTTTTGTAAAATTTTTGATTCGTTTACGTTTTGTGTACATTCTGATATACACTAAAAATGTAAATGGTGTTTTTTGGTGTCTATTCCCTTATTTAAACAACATTTTATTATTTTAGTATATTTACATTACTTAATATTAAAACACGTCAAAATGGACGTTTTAAGTACTAAAAAAAGGTATATAAAAAAATAAGTATATATTAATAAAAAAATACTAATATATTGTTATTAATAAATTGATAATAACTAAATATTAAAAACTAAATAATAAATAATCAACACTTTTAACTAAAATGTTGCGTAATTAGTAAACACTTTTAATCAAAATGTTTATTATCTCATTAGCACTCTATCCAGGCGACTGCTAAATTAGCACTCTATTAAATAGTCTGCTAAAAAATAATCAACATTTTTTAAAAAGTGTATCATGTTTTAGTCCCGTTTTTAGGCAAAAAAAAGTTTTTTGATAGTTTTCTGATTTTTTCGTTGACAAGTTTTTGATTTTTTTGGTATGCTTAACGTGTCAAAAGACAAGTACCAAAAAATGGTGGTGGTAATATAGTTGGTGTAAGTAATTGACAATATATTACAATTTTAAGATAAAAGGCTCTATTCTTGTTATTTTTTTAATAGTTGCAACCTATTTAAAAGATAATTGTTAGTCGTGATTTTATTATAATATAGTTGCATATATTATAATAAAGTTGCTTAAATATACTACTATTTAATTAATAGATAGCATTATATAATAGCATCTATTATATAGTTATTAATTTAATAGTGTATCATAATAAGGTTAAAATTGACATAATGTTATTTATTAATGCTATTTAATAATATTATGGTTGTATAGTGCATAGCATAGTCTAGTTATATTATAAGGCACTTTAAGACTAAATTATTCCTTGACTTGTTAAGTGATAAAATAAGTTAAAATACTAGAATATACATAACAATGATAGAGTTATTGAACGAGTTTTAATAGTTTACTTTTAGATAAAAAACCACGTTAAAACGTTGTAAAACTATTTGAAAAGATTTTTTAAAAGAATTATAGAAAAGGTGATATTATGAAAAAACAATTAAATAAAATTAATATAGAAGAGTTGAAAAAACAACTTATTGAAAAAGGACTAACACACAGAGAACGTGCAATAGAAATATCTAAAGCACTTGATAATAATTTTAAAGTAGAACTTGAAGAAATAAGGGCATCATTAGATGATAAGAGAGTTACCATTAATGATATACAACCTTATATAGCAAGTAGGCAACCTAGACACAATGGTACTTGGGAAATGGGTTTACATAAATCAAAAGGACTTATTAATAGACATTGTTATAAATAATATCATACAATAGTAAATATATTAGGGTATAAGTGATAAACTTATACCACTATATATGGACTATTGCATAGGTTCATAAGATAGAAAGAGAGTGATTTAATATGCAGATATTATTAGAAGAGTTCAAGAGAGAGTTACAATACCTATTATGGTTAAAAGGTGGTGCTAGATAATGAAGATAGAGTTAAAAGATAATACATATAATAGAATATATGCAAGTAGTAAAGAAGAGTTACAAACAATATTAGAAACAACTAGAGAAACATTAAAAAATATATATCATAAAGTAGGTGGTTTAGAGAGTGATATATTGAGTAATGAAGAAGTATGCACTATATGGGACTTGG
>JAKSUF010000196.1 GCA_024409145.1 archaeon
TAAAAATACCTCCTAATTAATTATAATTATTATGGGGTTATTATGGTAGAAAAAATTATAACTGCAAATTATTTAGAAATTGAATCTGGGGATATTTATCCTGGTGAAATTGTTATTGAAGATGGTTATTTTAAAGAAGTTATACCAATTGCTTGTGATGATGAAGAAATTTTAGATTTAGATTATGAAGGTATTCTAATTCCTGGTTTTATTGATTCTCATATTCATATTGAAAGTTCAAAATTAGTTCCATCTTATTTTGCAGAAGCTGTTTTACCTAGAGGCACAACTTCAGTTATAGCAGATTCTCATGAAATAGCTAATGTTTTAGGTATGGATGGTATAAATTTTATGGTTGATAATGCTAAGGATGTTCCTTTTGATTTTTATTTTGCAGCACCTTCTTGTGTTCCAGCTACTGATTTTGAAACTACTGGTGCAGTAATTAATTGTGAGGATATTGAAGAATTATTGGGTCGTGATGAATTTGTTGCATTGGGTGAAATGATGAATTTCCCTGGTGTTTTATCTGGTGATGAAGAAGTAATTAGTAAGATAAATATTGCTCATGAAAAATCTAAACCTATAGATGGTCATGCTCCTTTATTAAGTGGTGCTGATTTAGATAATTATGTGTCTTATGGAATTCTCACAGATCATGAATGTAGTACTTTAGATGAAGCTATTGAAAAAACACTTAAAGGTGTTAAAATTATGGTTCGTGAAGGGTCATCTGCTAAAGATATGGCTCCTCTTTTGAATGAAAATGCACGTTTGAATTTTTGGATTGAACTTGAAAAAGCTGGTGTGTATGTAGGCGGTTCTTTAGATGAATTATTATCAAAAGCACCATTTGATTTCTTAGTTTCAGATGATATTTCATCAAAAGATTTGTTACATGGTCATTTGGATAAATTATTAAAACAAGCTATTTCTTATGGTTTAGCTCCAAATGAAGCTATTAAAATGGTTACTTATAATCCTGCTAAACATTATAATTTGAATTCTGGAGAAATTGCTCCTGATAAAATAGCTAACTTTTTATTAGTTGATAATTTTGAAGACTTTAATATTAAAAAGGTATGGGTTCATGGAGAACTTGTAGCAGAAGATGGTAATTCATTAATTGAAGTTCCAGATTTTGATTTGATTAATAATTTTAAATTAAATCCTGTTGATTCAAAAGACTTTGATGTAAATATTGAAATGGAATATACTAATTCTTTAATGGATGAATATACTACTGCTGAAGTTATGGTTGCAACTGATGGTATGTTGATTACAGATAGAATTAGTGCAGATTTATTAATCAAAAATAAAACTGTTTTGCCAGATGTGAATAAAGATATTTTAAAAATAGCGGTTTTAGACAGATATGGTAAATCTAATATTACTAATGGTTTTATAAAAGGTTTTGGAATTAAAAAAGGAGCTATTGCATCTTCTGTTGCACATGATTCTCATAATGTCATTGTTATTGGAACAAATAGTGAAGATATGGCAAAAGCAGTTAATTTAATTGTTGATAAAAAAGGCGGTTTATCTGTAGTTTCTGATGATTTTGAAGAAGTTCTTGAGCTTCCTGTTGCTGGTTTAATGTCTGATAAAGATGTGAATTATGTTGCAGATAAACTTAAGTTGTTAGGTAAATTAACTTCAGACTTAGGTTGTGAATTAAATTCTCCATTCACTACTTTGTCTTTCATGGCTTTATTAGTTATTCCAAATTTAAAAATTAGTGATCAAGGATTATTTGATTTAAATGAATTTTCATTTGTCGATTTGATCCCTAATTAATTTTTTTATTTTTTTTATCTGGATTATTTTTTTTGGTTTTGTTTTTTTTTATTTTTTTTATCTGGATTATTTTTTTTTGGTTTTGTTTTTTTTTATTTTTAATTAATTTAATCTATTTTATAATTCTTCTTTTCTAGCTCTTTTCTTAATAGTTTTATAGATTCTTTTTCCTCTTCATGTCCTACTTTTTTTATTATTCTTTCAGATTCTTTGAATCTATTTAGGTAATATTCTTGGGTCTCAGAATCTACCAAGTCAATTCTAGAATAATTTACTAATGATTCAATAAGTGCATGTATTCCTCTATTCATTGGTTTCACACATTTATCATTAATGACAAGTTTTGTTACTTTTCCTTTGATTGCATAAAGTCCAGACTTTGTTATGTTGTCTTCTCTTAATCCTTCAGAAATATGTGTTACCTTGACAATAAAGTATGCTTCAGAATTTTTTAAAGTAACTAATTCATTTTCACTATTGTTTGATTTAATTCTAATTAATTGCTCTTCAGGGATTGTATCAATAAGTGATAAAGTAAACATAAGTGGGTTGTTACTTATATTCACTACAAATTCTTTTTTATTTAATATGTTTTCTAATGTAGTACTTCCTTTAAATATTCTACATATTATTTCATCTCTTCCTTTATAAAATATTGCAAAAGGACTTGCATTACTTTCATTTTTTTCATTGCTTGTTGTAATTATTGCTTCATATTGTGTTTTCTTTTTCATTCTTATTTCTTCTAAGTTAATTGTCATTTTATCTTCCTTGTTTATTTATTTTAGGTAACTTTTTATAGGATTATATATTAATATATATTTAAGTTAAATTTTTAATATATTCTTACATAGTTATGTTTAATATAATTTAAGTTATTTTAATATGAGTTTTATTAAAAAAATGTTTATTTTACTCATTTCATAGGAGGTATGCTATGAGATATAAAATGTATGATGAGATGATGGAACAACCTGAAGCATTTCGTAAAACTTTTGCTTCTGAATTAGATAATATGGAGGAAATTTCTGATTTAATTTCTGATGTGGATTGTATTTATTTAATTGGGTGTGGTAGTTCTATTTCTACTTGTTATTCTGTCCGTTCTGCTTTGAATGCAGTTTGTGACTTAAATATAGAAGTTTTTACAGGGTATGAATTTGTTTATAATAAAAAATTAAACTTAGATGAAAATTCTATTTGTATTTGTACTTCTCAATCTGGTGAGACTGCAGATACTTTAGCTGCTTTAAGACGTGCTAATGATTTTGGAATTTCTACTGTAGCTATTTCTAATGAACCTGATTCTTCTATGATTAAAGAATCTAAGTATCCTATTGTCACTTTGGGTGGTAGAGAGACTGCAATTTTAGGTACTAAAACTTACATTACTCAACTTGCTTGTCTTTATCAAATTTTATTTAAAGCATCTAATTATGATAAAAAAGAGGAACTCTTAAATCAACTAGCTAATTTACCTGATTTAATTGAATCTTTATTAGAATCTACTGAAGAGGATAATAAGAATTTAGCTAAACAATTTAAAGATGAGGATATATTTTATTGTGTTGGTGCTGGTGTTAACTTTGGTTTAGCTTATAAATTAGCTATGACTATGTTAATGGAAGGTGCTATTAAACATGCTTGTCCTGTTTATGCAACTGAATTCCGTCATGGTCTTATTGAAAGAGCAGAAAAGGATGTTCCTATTATAATTCTTGATTCTGATAGTGATGCAGATATATTAACAAAAAAAGCAATTAACTTTTCAGAAACTCTTGAAATGAAATCTATTATTTATAATTTAAAAGATTATGCTGATGTGGATAAACTTTTATCTCCATTTATTTTTGTTATTCCATTAGAATGGTTTGTATATTATCTAGCTCATTTTAATGATGAAGATCCTGGAGAAACTAGGCATATTGGTAAAGTAAGGTATGAATAATATTTTTACTTATTTCTTTTTTCATTTTTATTTTCATTTTTATTTTTTTTAAAATTATAGTTTTAATTTTTATTTTGGTTTTACTACTCCTTACAAACGTTTGCATAGTGATGGT
>JAKSUF010000197.1 GCA_024409145.1 archaeon
TTTTTCTTATATTATATTTATTTTCATATTAAAAAAAATATTTGGACCATATGAATATTCAAAAAATTGAACATCTAATTAAATATACTCTCATTAAAACATTTATTAAGTATGAAATTAAATAAGGTTATCAAAGCCTTCTTGAACATATTGGAAAAAATAACCTAAATCTCTACCTGAAACAAAAATATGACTAACAGTGATAGAAACAGTCATTTCATAATCTTCATTAACTTTTCCCCAAGTAATTAATGGTTGAACTGCATCACTTGCAGATACTGCATTTGTAGCTGCTTCAAAGTCAATCCAAGGAATACATGAAAAATTAGCAATATTTGTTTCATCTCTTTTATCTAAATCCAACTCAAAAGTCCCAATTCTTCCTTCAAGAACATCTAATTTTAATTGTTGAACATAATCATGCCAATCTATAATATTTTTAAAATCTTGAGGAACTTGAACCTTCATTTCTCTAAATATTGCTTTTTCTTCATTCATAATGGGACAAACACCTTCTAAATATTCATACTCTATAACTTTGTCTTTAATAATTCTTCTTTTTAATTGAGGAACTTTATTAACTGCATTCATTAAAATAGCTAAAGACAAATTAAAAAAAGATAAGTTATTTTCCTTAGAATATTTCCAAATATTTTCAACATTAACTTTTGAAGAAATCATATATCTAGAAGATAAAAAATTACGAAATGGAAGTTCATCAACATTTAAATCTAATTCTTTCATTATTTCACCAACACATTAAAAAACATTTCTTATACAAATTCATAAAAGTATAAAAAAATAATCTTAAATACTATTATAAAATAGTACTAAGATTATTTAGATAATAAAATCATTTAGATAACAAGATTAATTAGATAACAAGATTATTTAGATAACAAGATCATTTAGACAAATATGTGAATAATCTATATCCTAAATAATAATTTAAAAAGTCATGTTTTTTATAATTATTTGAACTTACTCCTTTACGATATCCTTCAGAATATGCATATGCCTCATCATAATATCTTTGAACTTCTAAATAATTTTTTTGAGCAATATTTAATTTTTTATAAAATTTAGATTTAGATATTTTTGATGCAGGAGTATTCATTATTATCTTTTTAATATTCTTAGTTAACTTTCCACCATTATAAGATATAGCAAATATTTTTTTATTAATCCCAAAAAATATGTAAGTTACATTATGCCTACATATCCCACGATAACTATGTAAGATAACTAGGTCATGTCCACGTATATGCTTTTCTTTAATAGAAACTAACTCATCTATTGTTGATTCATACCCATAAATATCTTGCAAATCTCTTTTTTTTAATGAAGCTATTGAAAAATCAAAAACAGAACTAGACATATAAGTATCTGCAACATAGTGCCCATTTTGATATTTTGGAGGTATTTTGAAATTTACTCCACCAATAGTTACTTTCTCCCAATCAGAATGTTCGGTCCCACAAACAGAGTTTAATCCTAAGAACAACAAAACAATACAAATAATCAAAAAAACTTTTTTAATCATAAAAATAGTTTGTAAATAATAGTTATTAATTTTATTTATATGTCAATAATAATTTAATAGCACATTATCTAAAAATTAGATGTAAAATATATTAAAAATAAAAGTTAAAATAAGATTATGGAATCTTATATCATAAAATGTATAGCTGGAATAATAGCAATTAATGAAGATCTTGCTATTGAAAATTATAAATTATTTAAAGAGGATGAAGTAATTTCTAATTTAATTAAAATTGAAGATAAAGAAGTAATCTCTGAGGAAATTGAGCTAATTGATGAAATATCTGACAAATACGACAAAATCATTATTGAAACAACAAACAGATTATCATCTTATAAAGAAGTTAAGGATTATGAAAAATTAATTACCAAAAGTCCTAATAAATGTGGAGATTATTTAAGAGAAAATCTTGAAGAGATTTTACTTGAAATTAAATTTGCAGAAACTAAAGAAGATTTAAAAGAAAAAATAATTGATATAAACAGAAAATTAACAACTGCTAAAGTAAAAAAATCTTCAGAAGAAGATGATAGATTACTTATTCAAGCTATTAACTCAGTTGATGATATAGATGAATCTATAAGTAAATTAGTTGAACGTATGCGTGACTGGTATACTGTATACTTCCCTGAAATGGATACAATAGGAAATAATGAAACATATATAAAATTAATAGCAGAAAATGATAACAGAGAAAGTATACTTAACAACCACCCAGAATCATTCCAAGATAATATTGAAGAAAGTTTCGGTGGAGATGTAAGTCCTGAAGACCTTCAAATGATGAAAGATTTCGCAAATTCAATATACTCACTTCAAAATTCAAGAAAACAATTAGAACAATATATTGAAGATAAAATGGAAAGTATTGCTCCAAATCTTAAAGATTTACTTGGAGCATCATTAGGAGCAAAACTCATTGCACATATTGGAAGTGTAAAAAAATTAGCAACATATTCAGCAAGTACTGTTCAAATAATGGGAGCTGAAAAAGCTATATTTAGACATTTAAAAACAGGGGAAAGACCACCTAAACATGGATTAATTTTCCAACACCCAAGCGTAAGAACTGCAAAATGGTGGAATAGAGGCAAAATAGCTAGAAATCTTGCATTGAAAATAACTTTAGCAGTTAGAAAAGATGTATATAGTGGAGAATATGATCCTCAAATAGCTATTGATTATGAGAACAAAATTAAACAAATTGAAAAAGATAATCCTTTCCCTAAAAAGACAAGTAAAAGATTAAATGAAGAAAAAAAGGAAAGAAAAGGAAAAAATAAGGGAAAATCTAAAAAATATAAAGGAAATAAGAAAAATAAAAAAAATAAAAAGAAAAGACGAAAATAAACAATAAAAAGTTAAATAAATTATTAATTGAAAAGCAAATAGATTACATAGTAATTAAAAGTTAAATAAATTAACATAAAAATAATGTGAAAACACAATAAACACGAAAAAGTATAGATAAGGGATAAAAATGGAAGTATATTTAAAAAATGGAGAAATAGCTACTAAAAATTTAACTCCTGGATTAAATGTTTATGGTGAAAAACTCATAAAAGAACAAGAGAATGAAGACAATCCTGTAGAATATCGTATGTGGAATCCACGCAGATCAAAATTATCTGCAGCCCTTTTAAATGGATTAAGTGAATTAAAATTAAAACCAGATACTAAAGTTTTATATTTAGGTGCTTCAACAGGAACTACTGTTTCACATATTTCAGATATAACTTATAATGGTCTGATTTATGCAGTAGAATTCTCACCAGTAACAATGAAAAAATTAATTAGATTAAGTCAAACAAGAAATAATATTGCTCCTCTTTTAGCAGATGCAACTAAACCAAAACAATATATGAATAAGGTTGAAAAAGTTGATTTATTATATTGTGATGTAGCTCAAGCAAAACAAAGTGAATTATTTATTGACAATATGAACCTATTTTTAAAAGAAGAGGGTCAAGGATTAATAACAATTAAAGCAAGAAGTATAGATGTTATTCAAAAACCAAAAAAGATATTTAAAGAAGAAGCTAATAAAATAAAGTCCAAAGGTTATTCAATTATAGAAAGAGTGAAATTAGAACCTTATGAAAAAGACCATGTTGCTTTTTTAGTTGAAAAAAGTTTTTAAATAACAATATATTAAAAAATACAATCAAAAAACACTCCAATAATGAAAATAATAATTAATATAAAAAATTAAAAAATATAATAAAAAATTATAT
>JAKSUF010000198.1 GCA_024409145.1 archaeon
TTATTTAAAGTATACAAATTTAAAAAAAAATAGTCATATATAAAATATACTTATAATAAATATATAAATCATATAAATTCATAATTCGAATTAACTTTATTTTTATAAAAAATATTAGGGGTTGTAAAAATAGAAAAAAATGCAATAATTATGGCTGCAGGTAGATCAAATACTTTAGCTCCATTTACTTATGAAAAACCTAAGGGTTTGTTTATAATTAAAGGAGAAGTATTGATTGAACGTCAAATTGAACAATTAATTGAAGCAGGTATAAATGAAATAATCATTGTAATAGGTTATATGAAAGAGAAATTTTTCTACTTAGAAGAGAAATATCCTCAAGTAAAATTTGTTACAAACAACACATATGGAAATTATGGGAATATATATTCATTATATGTTGCACGAGAATACTTAAAAAATACTTTTATTTGTTGTGCAGACCAATATTTCATAGAAAATCCTTTCTTAGATGACAATATAGAGAATAAATCTTACAGGGCATGTGCTTTCCATACAGGAAATTTCAGAGAATTTTCTATTAAAACATCAGATATTGACATTATAACAGAGTGTAAAATTGGTGGAGAAAACAATATGGCTATGTTTGGCCATGGATATTTTAATGAAAAATTTTCAAAACGATTTACTAAATTCCTTGAAGAAGAAATAAATGACTTTGGAATAGCTAATATGTTTTGGGAAGAATTCTATGGAAAACATATTTCAGATTTATCATTATTTATGAAAGAATTTAATAAAGAGGAAATACTTGAATTTGATAGTATTAATGATTTAAGATTGTTTGACTCTGATTTCTTATTAAATGTAGATTCTGAAATTGTTAGTAATATCTGTAATACCTTAAATTGCAACCCAAATGAAATAAAGAATATTGAGATAGTACAAGCAGGTCTTACAAATGCATCATTCAAATTTACAGTTAATAATAAGGAATACATTTACAGACATCCAGGTGGATCAGCAGATAATATTATCAATAGACAAAGTGAGTTATATATCCAATATAAAGCAAAAGAATTTGAATTAGATAAATCATTAATCCATATGGATATTTCAGGATGGAAAATTTCCAATTTCGTACAAAATATTGTTCCAACAGAAATATTGGATAATGAAACTCAATTAGAACAACTTATGGAATACCTCCGTAGAACTCAAGAAATTCCTAAATCTGAAGAAGTAAAATACTTTGATAATATTGTAGAAGCAAATAAATTAATTACTCTTGCTTGTAAAACAAAAGGTAATTTATATAAAGAATTTGAAGAATTATTCTCAAAAGTTTATAAAATAGATGAATTAGTTAAAAAAGAAAGAGAAAAATATGGAATTGAATTTGTTATAAGCCACCACGATGTTTATGAACCAAATTTCATATTTACAGCAGATAATGATTTTTATCTAATTGATTGGGAATTTGCAAGTCTTAACGACCCAATAAATGATGTTTGTAGTATATTCACAAGACATGAATATACAGATGAACAAAGAGATTATATGCTTGAAAAATTCTATGGTAGGAAATTAACTGACTTTGAATATAAACATGCAATGGGGCATGCAATATTAAATGCATATTATTGGATAAGTTGGCCATTATTTAAAGGAAGTATTGGAGAAGAAGACGGATTTTTCTTCTTAAGTGCATATAGATATCTTATAAATCATGTAGATGAAGTATTAAAGATGTATGAAGAAGAAAATTAAACATACATCCAATTTATTAATAAAAATATAATAAACATACCTTAAAAACTACAAAAACTAATAAAAATATAAAAAAAATAAACATATCTTAAAAACTACAAAAACTAATAAAAATATAAAAAAACTTAGTAATATAAATAAAAATTAATTGAGGATTAAAAATGAATACTGCAATTATATTAGCAGGTGGTGTAGGATCTAGATTTGGTGCAGATAGACCTAAACAATTCGTAGAAGTATTTGGAAAACCTGTTTTAGTTTATACAATTGAAATTTTTCAAAACCATCCAGAAATAGATGCAATCGAAATAGTATGTGTAGAGAGCCATATAGACTATTTAAAAGAATTAGTTGAGGAATACAACTTAACTAAAGTAAAATGGATTACTAGAGGTGGAAAAGAATTCCAACACTCAGTTATTAATGGTGTTAACAACTTAAAAGATAAAATAGAAGATGATGACATAGTTCTTGTCCAATATGGTGCGTCTCCATTTGTAACTGACGATATTATAAGTGATGCTATAAGAGTATGTAAAGAAAAAGGAAACTCATCTCCTGCAATGTCTTCACTATTATTATTAGGTAATAATGAAGGAGATAAATCAACAGAATGGATAGATAGAGATAAAGTAATGGTCTTAAATACTCCACAATGTTTTAAATTTTCTTACATAACACAATTATATGAAGAAGCTATTGAAAAAGATTTAATTGATAAGGTACCTCCACATACAGCACCTTTAATGTACCATATGGGAAGAGAAATCTACTTATCCAAAAGCAATCAATTTAATCTAAAAATAACCAATAAGGAAGATTTAGAAATATTTAAAGGTTATGTCCTAATGAAAGAGATGAAAAATAAAGAATAAGATAAGGGGATCAAATGTCTTTTAAAGATAAATTAAAGAATAAAATATTAAATCAAAGTGATATGTATAATTTTTATAAAAAAGAGTATGAAAGTTCAAAGAAAAAACTTCAACAACATGATAAAATATTAGACTCTTATCAAAACCTTTTCAATACATTATACTTAGATTATGAATTACAACCTAAAGGATTATTAAAAGATATCCAAGAGGTATGTACTGAGTTATTAGTATTTATTAGTAAAATTTGTGAGAAATATGAAATTAACTGGTGGCTAAATTATGGTAATCTTTTAGGAGCAGTTCGTCATGGAAGTTTCGTACCATGGGATGATGATACAGACATTGGAATGATGAGAGAAGATTATGACAAGTTTGTTGAAGCTATTAATAAGGAAATCAAAGAGAAAAATATAGATTGGATTGAATTAAGATGGAGAAGAAATGTCAACGAATATGTGAAAAAAGCAGTTGATGGAAAACCAACATATTCATTTTTACAAATATTCTTAAATAAACCTGGTTTCAACCATACTCTTGCACAAGTCGATGTATTCCCTTATGATTATATAAAAGATTATGATGGAAGAGATATTAACAAAGAATATTATGATACCAAAATGATATTCTATAGGGACATAGCTAATGGATTAAGTTTAGAAGAAGTAATAGAAAAATATTATAATAATTTAAACCTTAGTAAAGAAAAACAAGATTACTTTATTCCAGGAGCTGAAGGTGCACACGGTAAGAAGTTCTTATATAAACTTACTGTATTCGAAAGTGCAAAAGTTTTCCCTTTAAAAACAATCGACTTTAAAGGTCACGAATTCCCATGTCCTAATGACTATGATTACTACTTAAGATCTATCTATGGACATTACATGAGAATACCTAAAACAGTAAGAGCTCATGGAAGATTAAATAAACTTAGATATGATGACCAAGAGTTATTAGAAAAAAGTATTGAAGAACTTAGAGAATTTAATGAAAATTTTAAGTAATTTAATAATAACTTAAAGATTTAATACGCTTTTAGTAACAGTATAAATTAATAAAAAAATATTTTAAAGAATAAATTAGTTTATCAAAACTAAAAATTTTTTAATATTTGATACAACGACTAAAATATTATAAAGAAATAAACTATAATTCGATCTTTCCTT
>JAKSUF010000199.1 GCA_024409145.1 archaeon
CACTAGCAGAATTTACTATAGCTAAAAATCTATTAAATGTAATATCATTTTCAAATTCTATATAGAATTTTATATAATCATCTATATTTTCTTTATTTACTTTATCATCAATTAATTTTTCACATACTTTATCAAATTTTCTTATTGCTAGAAGTGCTAAAACATCAGGATATGTTCTCGCTGGTAAATTTGATTTTTTATATAAATCCATAACAACATCTTCTGTTAATGGGATGGGATTTTTAACAATTATCTTATTAGTTCTAAAAAGACCATTAGGAGTAAACGTTCCAGGACATTTAATTACTTCAGCATCATCAGGAAGTTCTACTTCATATAAAGTATCTCCTCTTCTAATCCATCTTAATATACTTTCTTCTGTAGAAAAATTTATTCCTTTTATTGTATCCAACGTAGTAGCATTTGAATCCCATTCATCACTAACATTAACTTCTCCTATTTTGAATTTCTTGCCGCTCATATTAGATATATCTTTGTCCATTACTCTTACATACTTTGTCATAATTATCCTCCTAATACAATTTTAACATAAAATTATTTTAATTATTTTATTTGCAAAGAAAAACTCGCGTTTTTCCTTATATAAGGGTTTGCGAGTTATTTTCCACAACATTGTTTATATTTCTTACCACTGCCACATGGACATGGATCATTTCTACCAATCTTTTTTCCTTTGTTAACAGTTGTAGTTGCTGTAGTATCAGAATCATTAGCTACTTTATTTTTAACAGCTTCTTTTCTTTCTAGATTTTGTTTTACTTCAGCTTTTACTAAGATGTGTGTTACATCTTTATCTATATTTTCTAGCATAGCTTCATACATATCAACACCATCCATTGAATATGCACGTAATGGATCTTCTCCACCATAACCACGCATCATTACTGCTTCTCTTAAATGAGCAAGAGCATTAATATTTTCTGTCCAATATTTATCGATAATATTTAATGAAACAGCTTTTTCAAATTCATCAGATATTTCTTTTGGAACATCTTTTAATTTATTATCATATTCTGTTTTAACTTTTTCGAATATTAATTCAATTACATCGTCTTCTTTTAATGAAGTGATATCTTCTCTTTGAATTCTTCTTCTTAATAATTCATTGTTGAAATAATTAATAATATCTTCTATATCTTGTTCAGTTAATTTATTTTCTGGTGCCATATGGCGATCTACTACATCACTAATATGATTATAGAAAGTATTTAATACTGTTTCATGAATAGATTCATTATCTAATATTTCATTTCTACGTTTATAAATATCTTCTCTTTGATTATTCATAACATCATCGTATTGTAATAATTGTTTACGAATATCGAAGTTATTACCTTCTACTTTTGCTTGAGCAGATCCTAATGCATTAGTGAATGTTTTAGATCTAATAGCTTGAGTATCTTCCATACCAACAGCTTTTAACATATTTTTAATTCTATCAGTACCAAATCTTACCATTAAATCATCTTCCATAGATACAAAGAATTGACTTGTACCTGGATCTCCTTGACGTCCTGAACGTCCACGTAATTGGTTATCAATACGACGAGATTCGTGTCTTTCAGTACCGATTACATATAAACCACCTAGTGCTTTAGTTTCATCAGTTAATTTAATATCGGTACCACGACCTGCCATGTTAGTTGCAATAGTTACTGCACCTTTTTCACCAGCATGAGAAATTATTTCAGCTTCTCTTTCATGGTTCTTAGCATTTAATACTTCGTGTTTAATACCTTTTTTAGTTAATAATGAACTTAATAATTCTGAATTTTCTACTGCTACAGTACCAACTAGTATTGGTTGTCCAGTTTTATGAATTCTTTCAATTTCATTACCAATTGCAATATATTTTCCTTTTAATGAAGGATAAACTAAATCAGCATAATCTACTCTAGCGATTGGTCTATTTGTAGGAATAACAATAACATACATGTTATATATATTTCTAAATTCTTCTTCTTCTGTTTTTGCAGTACCTGTCATACCAGAAAGTTTTTTATACATTCTAAATAAATTTTGGAATGTAATTGTTGCTACAGTCTTAGATTCTTCATTAATCTTAACGCCTTCTTTAGCTTCAACAGCTTGATGTAATCCATCACTCCATTGACGTCCTGGCATTGTACGTCCTGTAAATGGATCTACGATTAATACTTCTCCATCTTGAACTACATAGTCAACATCTAACTTCATTGAATAGTTTGCTTTTAATGCTTGATTAACATAGTGTAATAATTCATTATTTTCCATATTATATAAATTATCAATATGGAAGAATTTTTCTGCTAATTCAGCACCTTCATCAGTAAGATTAACACCTTTTGTTTTTTCATCATAAATGAAATCTTTTTCTATCTTTAATGTTTTAGCAAATCTATCTGCATCTTCATAATAATTTCTACAATTTACTTTACCACCACTAATGATTAATGGAGTTCTTGCTTCATCAATTAAAATTGAATCGGCTTCATCGATAATTGCATAATTTAATCCACGTTGAACTCTATTTTCAGCATGAATAACCATATTATCTCTTAAATAATCGAATCCTAATTCATTATTTGTTGTATAAGTAATATCTTTATTATATTCTTCTCTTTTTTCTTGTGGATTTAGTGCTCTTCTATTAACACCTACTGTTAAACCCAATCCTTCATATATAGGTCCCATCCATTCAGCATTACGTACTGTTAAATATTCATTAACTGTAATTACGTGAACGCCTTCACCTGTTAAAGCATTTAAGTATGCAGGCATTGTAGTACATAGTGTTTTACCTTCACCAGTTTTTAACTCAGCTAAGTTTCCATAGTGAATTGCAATACCACCAATAATTTGAACTTTGAATGCTTTTTCGCCTAGTTTACGATAAGCCATTTCTCTTACTGCAGCAAATGCTTCTACTAATATATCATCTAGAGTTTCTCCATTAGCTAATCTTTGTTTGAATTCATCAGTTTTATTTCTAAGATCTTCATCAGATAGTCTTGTATATTCATCATCTAATGCTATAACTTGATCAGCTAATTTAGTAAATCTTTTTAATTCTTTGTAATCATGATCTAAAAATTTTAATATAGACATATTCCACCTCTTTACTTATTTTATCATAAAAAAAGACTATTAAATAGTCTTTTTACGTTATTTGGATTCAATAACTCCATATCCTCCATCGTTTCTTTTATAAACGACTTTAGATTCACCTGTTTCACCGTCTTTAAATAAATAAAAGTTATGTCCTAGTAGTTCCATTTGAAGAACAGCTTCTTCTTCCGTCATTGGTTTTACATCAACTTTTTTAACTTTTTTAATTTCTTCATCTGTTTCTTCTTCTACTAAGTCATCTATATTAAATTCTTTATATCCACGTTTTTCTCTGGATTTAATTTTATTCTTATTTTTCTTTAATTGTCTTTCTAATTTATTGATTACCATATCAATACATGCATAAAAATCTTGTTGTTCTTCTTCTGCTCTTAAAATTAAGTTTTTCATAGGAATAGTAACTTCAACCTTATGATAATAATTTCGAACTTTTACTAATACAGTTGCTTTTACTTTGTCTTCATTAATATACTTTTCAAGTTTCTTTAACTTTTCATTAGCATATTCCTTCATTGCATCAGTAATTTCAATCTTATTTCCCCTAATTAAAATTTCCATATCTTATCACCTCTAATTATAATATATCATATTTTAAATAATTTTTAAATTGTTGATAGTAAACAAAAAGAAGGATTATTTAT
>JAKSUF010000002.1 GCA_024409145.1 archaeon
AAGAAATAAAAAAAATAACTAAAAAAAAATAAAACCTAAAAAAAAGATAAGAAATAAAAAAAATAACTAAAATTTAAGAATTATTTTCTAATTTCTCAATACTTTCTCTTTCTAAACGAGTATAATCAACTTTATTTACAAGTGTTTTTGGAAGTTCATCACGATACTCAAATTCATAAGGCATAGCAAATTTTGCTAAGTTTTTCTTACAATAATCACGAATACTATTTTTAACTTCTTCGCTAACTTTAACATCATTCTTTAGTACAATAAATACTTTAGCTACTTGAATTTTATATGGATGAGGTATCCCAATAACAGAAGACACATGAACATATGGATGAGCATCAATAATATTTTCTAATTGCTGAGGATAAATATTATAACCACTTGAAACAATTAATCTTTTTATACGAAGTTTAAAGTATATCCAACCATCTTCATCCATATAACCTAAATCTCCAGTATGTAACCATTTTAAACCATCATCATGAACCTTTAGAACATTAGCTGTTTCAGCAGGTTCATTTAAATATTCCAACATAACAGTAGGTGCAGAAAGACAAATTTCTCCTTCTTCACCAATAGCTACTTTCTCTTTTGTTCCAGGTTTAACAATCTTATAAAATGTATCAGGATAAGGAATACCCACACTACCTTCTCTACTCTCATGAACCGGATTTAAACAAGTTCCAGTTACACATTCAGTTAAACCATAACCTTCCCTAACTTGAATTTTAGCACCATGATTTTTTAAAAATTCGTCCATTCTCCGTTTTAAACTAACAGATAATGAATCCCCTCCAGAAATAACCACTTTTAGATAAGATAAATCCATAGACTCCACTTTTTTATTTTTAATCATAGCTTCCCATAAAGTAGGAACCCCTGCCATAAATGTAGGTTTATGTTTTTTTAATAATTTATGGAAATTCTTAACATCAAAACGAGGAATCAAAATACTGGTAGCACCAAGAGTATGAACTGTATGTACACAAACTCCAAGACCAAAACCATGGAAAATAGGCATAATAGACAACATAGAATCTGTGTTATCTGCCCCAGCCATAGCTAATCCTTGTATAGCTAATGAATTAAAATTTAAATTTGATAATAAAATACCCTTTGGCTTTCCAGTAGTTCCACCACTATACAAAATAGCAGCGGGATGTGATCCATCAGTATGTTCATTATTATCAGAACTTTCATTTTCACCTAACTTAATAAAAGATTTCCAGGACATACTATTTTTATCTTTAGATATTTTAACCTTCTTTTGAGTTAAACGATAAGCTAATTTCATATATTTAGGCATTGAGTCACTCGGACTAGCTACAATAATATTCTTAACTTTAGTTTCACAAGAAATTCTTTTAAATAATTTATAAGCCAAATCAATTGTTAAAACAGCAACACTCTCAGAAAGTTTAAGATAATGTTTTATTTCATTTTGAGCAGATAAAGGATGAACCATATTTGCAATAGCTCCAATTTTATTAAGAGCATAAAATGAAATGATTGCTTCAGGAGTATTAGGCATACAAATTGTAACTTTATCCCCTTTTTGAATATTTATTTTTTTAAAAGATTTAGAAGCTTCGTCAATTTGTTTTAAAAAATCAATATAACTAACTTCAACCCCAAAATAATTATAAGCAATATTATTAGGATATTTTTTTGTTGTTTTTACAATTGTTTCATATAATGAGTCATCAGGATATTCTAAAGATTTAGGCATATCTTTATATGATCCATACCACCTAACATCTAAACCTTCAAAATTTTCATTATTTTCCATAACAAACTTCCATAAAAAAATTAAACAATAAATTAATGACTAAACTTAAAAAATTACACATAAAACAATTCCATAAATTTAATCAATATTTTTTACTACTTTACCTATTTCTTCATCAAGTAATTCAGGATTTGCTGCAATATGTTGAACATATCTTAAAGATTTTGCAAAATAGAAACCATCTGCAATTCGCTCATCAAGTGTTGCTCCAATATCCACAACTTGTCTGCCATTCTCTTCATGAATTGTTCCAATAGTTATAACTACAGAATTAGTACCATATTCATTTAAATGATGATAAACAGAACCACATTTAATACTACCAAGATTAGATAATAAAACCGTAGAAAAATTAAAATCATCTTCAGTTAAGAAATCAGGCAACCATCCTTTTTTATCTAACCATTTAACAAATACTGCAACAATACTCAATATAAATGAAGGTATTTTTGTAAGAGAACCATAAACATCAGAACTATTATTTCCAGATTTTCTAGTCTTACTGACATCATCAAGAATCCGTTTACTTAAATCAACAGGCAATTCATCTTTATCCATAGTAAATACCATTAATTTTTCTTCAGCATCATCACTAAACTTATCTTTAGCTACAAAAGAAATACTTACATCATTACGTTGATAAAAATTCTTACCTTTAATAAATCTATTTAAAAGAGGTCTAGAGTAAACTGTTTTAGCAGTAATTGCAACCATTGCATGAAAAAAAGTTAGTTTATAATCTAAAATTTTATTCTTTTCTTCAATCCATTTTAAAAGTTCAGTAATATCAATATTTTGATTTATATAAACCTCTGATTCATGCCTCTTAGACATTAAATAAGGCATTAAAATATGTACAGGATCCTTAGGATAAATTCTTTTAGCATCCTTTCTATCTCCAAATTTTCTCATAAAACTCCTCATAAACATAATTTATTAAAGATAATAAAAAATAGTCATTTATCGGAACATAATATTCCACTATTAAATTTAATAAAGTTATAGTATATAAATAAATCTATAAAATTTGGAAACAACTAAGAATTCAATATAATTATATTGAAAATATATTGAAAATATATTAATAATTTAAGAAAAATATGAATAATTTTATGTAAAATAATAAGTAAAAATACAATAGTTTAAATTATTTAACCAACTAAACTAAAAAAATATTTAAACTAAAACAAAGTAATATTTAAATTAAGAATAGCTTAAAAAATATACTATTTAAGTTAATTTAGAAATGATTACTAAGATATTTTAAGAATATCTAAATAATAGAAATATTCAGAATATTTAAAAGAATATTAGATTAACAGATTATCTAATTATTCATAAAATTAAAGATTATGGAGGGCTTACATGAAAGCATTAATTCTAAGTGCAGGGGAAGGAACACGTATGAGACCCCTTACTCTCACAAAACCTAAAACTATGCTACCAGTTGCAGGAAAACCAATTATTCAATATAATATTGAAGCATTACGTGATTGCGGAGTTAAAGATATTCTCTTAGTTGTTGGATACAAAGAAAAAATTGTAAGAGATTACTTCAAAGATGGTAGTGAGTTAAAAGTAAACATTAGTTACTGTACACAAGAAAACTTAGATGGAACTGCAAATGCAATTAGTTATGGAAGAGATTTCATTGATGATAGTTTAATTGTATTAAATGGAGATATTATCCTTGATTCAGAGATTCTTGGAGAAATCATTGAAGATTATAAAGACTCTGAAGTAGATACTTTAATGGTAATCAAAGAGGTAGAAGACCCAAGTTCATTTGGTGTTGTTGAATTAAAAGGAGATAGAATCACAAATATTGTTGAAAAACCTAAAAAAGAAGAAGCTCCAAGTAATTTAATTAACACAGGAATTTACATATTTAATGAAGATATTTTTGATAAAATCGATAAAACAGAAGTGTCTCCAAGAGGAGAATATGAAATTACCGACTCATTATATATGCAAATTGAAGATGGTAAAATCATTAAAGGCCACCAAACTGAAAAAGAATGGATGGATGTTGGAAGACCATGGGAACTTATTGAAATCAATGAGCAACTCTTAGAAGATACTAAAACAAATATTAAAGGAACCATAGAAAAGGGAGTTACAATCCATGGAGAATTATTCTTAGACGAAGGTAGTATAATCCGTTCTGGAGTTTACATTAAAGGTCCAGTACATATTGGAAAAAACTGTGATATTGGACCTAATTCATACATTAGAGGAAAAAGTTACTTTGCAGATAATGTTCATGTAGGAAATGCTGTAGAGATTAAAAACACAATAATTATGGAAAATACTAATGTAAGTCACCTTAGTTATGTAGGTGACTCAATTTTAGGGTCAAATTGTAATATTGCAGCTGGAACAAATATTGCAAATTTAAGATTTGATAATAAAACTGTCAAAACTAATGTTAAAAATAAAAAAGAAGACACTGGAAGACGTAAATTAGGAGCTATTGTTGGAGATGGAGTTAAAACTGGAATTAATTCAAGTTTAAGCCCAGGTGTTAAAATAGGTACTGAATCAACAATAGGTTCTGGTGTATTATTATATGAAGATTTAGGTTCTAGAATGAGAGTGCTTGTTGAACAAGAACATATTATTCAGAAGAAAGAAGATTCCCAACAATCTTTAGATTTTAGTAAATAACTCATATAAATAGATTTAATCAAACTGAAAGATCAAACCTAAAAAATTAAACCTAAAGATTGAATTAATATTTATAATTAAGAATATAAATCTTGAATAAAAAAATAAGCTAACTAAAAGTTAACTAAAAATTATTTAAATAAAAAAACTGAAGATACTATGAAAATTGAAAAAACTGTAAAAATAATGCCTGGTGCACAAGTATTTGGAGATGTTGAAATAGCAGAAGATTGTTCTATTTGGCATGGAGCAATAATTAGAGGAGACAGTGGACCAATACATATCGGAAAAGGATCTAATGTTCAAGACAATTGTGTTCTTCATTCTAGTCCTGGTTTAACTTTAAGTATTGGAGAAAATGTTTCAATAGGACATGGTGCAGTTGTTCATGGTTGTACCATTGAAGATAATGTACTTATTGGAATGAATGCAACTGTTCTAAACAATGCCAAAATTGGAAAAAACTCCATTGTAGGTGCTGGTGCAGTAGTTAGTGAAGGAAAAGAATTTCCCGAAGGTAGTTTAATTTTAGGAGTTCCTGGAAAAGCAATTAAAGAAACTACTGAAGAGCAGAAAATACATATAAAATATAATGCAGAGCATTATGTGAAATTATCCAAAACTTATGATAATGAAGAATAATTTTTTCATTATCAATACTCTTTTTAAATATTCAATTACTCAAATAATTAATCATATTTAATCAATACATTAAATTTATAATTATTTTAATAGAAGGTAAAATAATGAAAGCAAGAAAAACTGTAGAAGAATTAGACCCTTATGTTCCGGGAAGATCAAAAGAAGAAATAGCTCAAGAATTTGGAGTAAAAAAAGAAGATATCCTTAAATTAGGTTCTAATGAAAATCCATGGGGTCCATCTAAAAAAACTGAAGAAGCTATTAAAAAAGCTATTTTTGAAATGAATCGTTACCCAGAAAGTAACTTAGAAGAATTAAAAAAAGAATTAGCAGATTATTCTAATGTTGAACCCAATCAAGTTATCATTGGAGGAGATGGAGCAGATGAACTTATTGATGTTCTTGCTAAAACATTTATAGAACCTGGTGATGAATTTATTGTCCCATTACCATCTTATATGTATTATGAATTCGTATTTAAACCATATGGAGCAGTCCCTCATTATGCCTCATGGAATGTTGAAGATAATGAAGTAAATATTGATTCTGTAATCGATAGCATTAATGAAAAGACAAAAATGATTTTCTTATGTACTCCAAATAACCCAACTGGAGGATTAATAAAAGAAGAACAATTAAGAAAAGTTTTAGATGCAACTAAAGATTCTAATATTCTTGTTGTAATTGATGAAGCTTATTTTGAATATGCCGAAGTAACAAATGTTCATCTTTTAAAAGAATATGACAATATTTTCATTATAAGAACTATGTCTAAAGTTATGGGGCTTGCAGGAATGAGAGTAGGATATTGCATATCTAGTCCAGAAATTATTGAGTATATGCATAGAGTCAAACCTGTTTTCTCACTTACAAAACTTTCTTACGTAGCTGCTTTAACTACAATAAAAGACAGAGATTTCATTAAAGAATCTACAGAAAAAGGAATCGAAAGTAGAGAATATTTATACCAAGAAATAGATAAAATGAAATCTGTCCATGTTTACCCATCTAAATCTAATTATATGTTAATAGATATCCATAATACTGGATTTACAGCAAAAGAACTTACAGAAGAATTTATGAAAAAAGGAGTAATTGTTAGAGATTGTACTTCTTTTAAAGGTTTAGATGAATATTATATTAGAATTAGTATTTGTACATTAGAAGAAGATAAAAGATTCATTGAAATTATGAAAGAAATTTTAAATGAATAAACTATTAACTAAAACTATGCTATTAAATAAATAAAAGAATATTATTCGATATTAATCTATAATATTCTAATAATTCTATTAATAATTAGATAGAATTATCACAGATTTAATAAATTTAATAGATTAACTAAATATTAATTAGATAAATTAACTAATAATTGTTTAATAATTTAGTTAATTATAATTGTATGAAGGAAATATTATGGAAATAGGCACTACATTAATGTCTTCAATAGAATACCCAAAATTAATGTCCTCAGTTGTATTTTTAGCCAAATGTCCTCTTAGATGCCCATATTGCAGTAATAAAGAATTACTTGAAAATGGAGAAGAACAGAGTTTAGAAGAAGTAATATCAAAGTTAAAAAATGATATTGATTTTTCAGATGCTCTTGTTATATCCGGTGGAGAACCATTAGTTCAATTAAATTCTACAATTAAACTTTTAGAATATGGAAAAGAACTTGAACTTAAAACAAAAGTTGATACTTCAGGAGTTTATCCTGAAAAACTAAAAGAACTTTTAGAAACTGACCTCGTAGATTATATTGCTTTAGATATTAAAGCACCATTCAATAAGTATAAAAAAGTTATTGGATTAGATATTGGAAATAAAGTAAAAGAATCTATGAACTTAGTTTATAATTCCAACACTTACCTAGAATGTAGAACAACATATTGTGAAACATTACTCAATGAAGAAGATATTATAGAAATAGCTAAAGAAATTCAATGCGATTCATATACTCTACAACAATTTAGAAATAGAAGTGTATTAGACCCTAAATTAAAA
The DNA here is from genome assembly GCA_024409145.1 of archaeon. Lineage (GTDB taxonomy): Archaea > Methanobacteriota > Methanobacteria > Methanobacteriales > Methanobacteriaceae > Methanobrevibacter. The sequence continues at coordinate 7,115 of JAKSUF010000002.1, forward strand.
GATGTAGAAAGTCCAAATCCAAAAGATATGGAAAGAATAGCTAATCATATTAAACCATATTTACCTAATACAAAAATTAATATTAAAACTACAGAATTTGGGCAAAAAACAATTTAAATAACTAAATAGAATAAAAAAAAGATGAATCTTAACTTAGATAAACTCGTAAAAACTAAAGGTGATTAAATGCCAATTATGTCTTTTGGAAGTCAAAATATTAACATTATCACAAATAAAGAAGCTATGACCATAAGAAAGTTATGGAAAAATCCTTTAAAGAAAGGTGATAGGCTCCATTGTTATTGGAATTTAGTCTCAAAAGAAAAAAAGAAAATCTTTGAAGCAGAAGTTACTGATGTAAAAACAATTCCATTTAAAGATATTAAAAATAATAATAAACTTGCTCAAGAAGAAGGGTATTCTAATGCAAAAGAAATGGTAAAAGAATTCAAAAAAATGTATTTAAATAAGATTTCTGATGATGATCTTTTCCAAATTATTTATTTTAGAAAATTAGATATCGATAAATGGAAAGGGGAAAAAATAGATCAAAAAGAAATGATTACTCAAAGAGCAGATATTTTATTTGATAGTGGAAAATATGACAAATCTGCAATGTGTTATACTGCTGCACTTAAAATAGATCCTGAGGATGTTTATATTTTAAATAAAAAAGGAGACAATTTAAGCAGATTAGGAAACTTTAAAGAAGCTATCGAATGTTATGACAAAGCTTTAGAAATTGAAAAAGATAATGAGTATATTTGGAATAATAAAGCTATAGCTATGCTTAATTCTGGAAATATAAAAGAAGCTTTAATAGCAAATAATGAAGCTATGAAATCAAACCCTGAAAATGCAGTAGTATTATACTGGAGAGGATTCATTTTAGAAATTAATAATCAATTTGATGAAGCATTAGAAACATATAATAAACTTCTTGAAATTGATAAAAATAATCCAGAAGTATGGAATGCAAGAGGAAACCTTTTAACAGATATGGAAAGATTAGAAGAAGCATTAGAATCTTATGATAAAGCATTAGAATTATGTTTAAAAGATTCTAAACTTGTAGATGCAACAGCATTAAATCGTAAAGGTAATGCACTTCTTGATTTAGGACGTTTTAAAGAAGCTTTAGATTGTTATGATCAAGCTATTGAACTTGAACCTCGTAATACTTCATTTATTTTAAATAAAGGAGTTGTACTTATGGAACTTGAACAATTCACAGATGCGGAGATATTATTTACAAAAGTATTAGCTATTGATCCTTCTAATGATGATGCAAAAGTCTTAAAAATAGAATGTTTAGAAAATATGTAACTCCCTAATTACTCTTTTTTTACTTATTTTAAATTTTTTAATTAATTTATTTATCAAATACAAAATACAATATTATAAAATATAATATTGAATATTAGATTAACTTTTAGAGAATATTACTACAAAACATAGAAATGATAAACTATATATAGATTACAAAACTATAACTCAATATTAAAATAAATAGATTAAATTAATTCAATAACAAACATCATAATCTTACTAATTCTCAACAAAACCATCGATTTAACAACACCTAATTTTAACTAAACATGTAGAAAAAATTTTAAGAAAATAAGCTGCATAATATCAAATAAGAAAATAAACATAAAAACTAAACCAGAAAAAATAAAAATGAAAAAAATAAAAAATATAAAGAGTTAAAAAAGAAAATAAAAAATAAAAAAATTTAAAATAAATATAAAAAATTAAAATAATAAAATAAAAAATTAAAATAATAAAATACTTAGAAATTTAAATTATCAATAGCATTAATTAAATCAAAAATTAATGACACAGTTTTATTATAATGCTCATACGAATATGATTCATAAATAACTGTTGGAATTCCTGCTTTTTCGATAGGGATTGTAATAAATGGAGGGCTTGTTTGATCTTTAGGAACATAAGAACAAATTCCACCAATCTCTGAAATCAATTTATTAGCTAGTTTTAATGATTTTCTATCATTACCTGGAGCAAATACAAAATTAGTTTTTTCATAAGACCCACCAACTAATCCTTTATTACTATGAACATCAACTACAAAAGTAAAATTATTTAAAATAACATCAGGCTTCACATACTTTTGAGCAAGAAGTTGACCAAAGTTACGACCTTCATGATCTTCATCACCCACAGAGCTTACATTAGTTTTATAAACATAATAACAATATTTTAAAGAAGAATTTTTTGCTTTAATACTATCAAATAAAGCTTTATGTACTTTACTTTCATAAGGATGCATCCCTGTCAAATAAGCTATTTTTATATTAGATTTTATATTACCAAAAGGACCTAAAACTTCAACAGTCCCCATTTCATCATTTCCAAGTAATCTTGAATTTATACCACAAGTATTAATTTTAGCTTTATTCGTTGGACCACTAGGCAAACTAACATTAGATATCTGATTAATCAATTCTAAATCATTAGAACTAGAATTCAAATTATAATTTGAATTAGAATCTGAAGAATCATTTGAATTAAAATTAAAATTAAAATTAGATTCTTTATTCATATTAACAATATAAAAAGATGTAGATATTATAAATACAACTAGAATACTAGTGAGAATTATAATAAGACTGTTTCTATTTAACTTCATAATATCACTATATTAAAGGTTTGAATTAAATAAATAAAAAAAAATAAAAAATAATAACTAATAAAAATCAATTATATAACTTAACTAAATATAAAAAATAATTGAAAAATAATTAAAAAAATTAATTAAAAACTATTTTTTATACTTTTCTACTAAACTAATACCCCAATTAGCCATTTCATCAGCTTTATCTTGAGAATCAGATTCAGCAAAACATCTAAATATAGGCTCAGTACCAGATGGCCTTATGATTACCCATCCATCATCTTTTAATATTTTAACACCATCAGTAGTATCAAGTTTAAAATCAGTAGTATTTTTGATTTCATCAGCTATTTTAGACATAACTTCTTGTTTTTCATCATCAGGACATTCTATTTTTAATTTTTCTTGATAATAAACTGGAAGCTCTGCAATAAGCTCAGATAACGGTTTATTTTCTTTAACTAAAGTTTCTAAAATTTTAGCAACAGTCATAGCAGCATCTCTTCCATAAATAAAATCTGGGAAGATTAAACCACCATTTTCTTCTCCACCGAATAAACCATCTTCTTCTTTAAGTTTTCTTGCAACAAGAAGATCACCAACAGCAGTAGCTATTACTTCACCACCATACTCATTAGCAATATCATAAATAGCTTGAGAAGTAGCTACAGTAGTAACAATAATACCACCATCATTTTCTTTAAGCATTTGCTTTTCAACAAGAGCAAAGGTTTTATCTCCAAGAACAAAATTACCTTTCTCATCAATACAAATAGTCCGATCTGCATCACCATCATGAGCCAAACCAATATCAGCGCCTAATTCTTTAACTGTAGCAATTAAATCTTGGAGATTTGGTTCAATCGGTTCAGGATTTCTTCCAGGAAAGAATCCATCAGCTTGACAATTTAAAGTAGTAACTTCACAACCTAATTTTCTAAGAAGATAAGGTGCAGTGAAAGAGCCTGCTCCAGAACCACAATCAAGAACAACTTTAAGTTTACGTTCTTTAATAGCTTCAACATCAACTCTTTTTAAGGTTTCTTCAATATATTCATCAATAATAGATTCATTAGTAAACAATTGACCAATCTTATCCCAAGAAACACGAGTAGGTTCTTTATCAAAATATAACTCTTCTACTTTAAGTTCCATATCATCAGGAGTACCAATACCAAATTCATCTACAAATTTAAGACCATTATATTTAGGAGGATTATGTGAAGCTGTTACAATAATCCCACCATCATAATAATTTCTTACAGCATATTGAATAGCAGGAGTAGGGAGAATACCTAAATCCACAACATCACAACCAGAGGAAAGCAAACCTGCAGCAATAGCTTGTTTAAGCATAGGTGTACTAGTTCTTGTATCTCCACCTATAGCCACAGTTCCTTGAATAATAGACCCATAACTTGCAGCAAGTCTTGAAGCAAATTCAGGAGTTAAAACATCATTAGCAGTTCTTCTTACACCAAATGTACCAAATAATCTTTTTTCTACCATACTATGACCTTTAAAAAATATAATTTCAATAATAAATAATAGTTAATTATCTTATATATTTAGTTAAATAAACATAAAGTTAATATAACTTACCAATAAATAACAATAAAAAAAATGAATAAACAAATCCCAAATACACAACTTACCAAAAAACAATAATAAAAAAATGAGGAAAAATAATCCTCAATAATAAAAAAAGTTTATTTTATTACAATAAGAGTTCCTTTTTTACTTACATTGTAATTTTTATTTCCAGAACTAATTACTACTTTGTGTTTACCTTTTTTAAGATATTTAGTACTTAATTTAGCAACACCTTTAGAATTAGTTTTCACAGTATAAGTTTTATACTTTTTACCAGTATAAACTTTAATTTTAACTGCTAAACCACGAACAACTTTTTTAGTAGACTTATGTTTAATGGTAACTTTGAAGTATTTATTAGATTTATATTTATAAGTCACTTTAGGAGCAGAAACAATAGTAGAAGCTTTAAGTACAGTAAGATATACTGGATTATTATCTGAAACATATCTTGAATTATTCAATTCAAGCATGAGTTTATATTTACCTACAGGCAACTTAGAAAAATCATAATAAACTGCATCACATGGACTCTCATAAGAATCAAATGTGAGAGTTTTGATAAGTTTAGACCCAGAATAAATTTTAATTGAATATGTAAAGTCTTGATAAATTCCCACAGTTCGGTCAGTTACTTCAATCTTAGATTTTTTAGAACTACCATAATTAATACTACTAATGTTATTATAATCAAGCATAATTCCTACTTCAAATAAATAAGAATTATTTTCAAAAGTACAATAATTTACATAAGTATTATATGTAGCTCCACCTTTACAAGCAGCAAAATTATTAATAAAAGAACAGTAAAGTGCAGAACCACCATTCATAGCTCCACCATAACCACCAGTAGACTCTATAATCCCTAAAGCAGAATTATTAATAAAAACACAATTTATAGCAGCACCACTGAAAGCTCCACAATCTATACCTGAAGTATTATTAATAAATATACAATCAACAGCACAATCTCCCATCATAGCACCATAACCATAATTAGCAGAATTATTAATAAAGGAACAATTCAAAGCAAAAGAACGATTTAGAGCAGAATTATCATACATAGCACCACCATAATAATTTGCAAAATTACCTTCAAAATAACAATTCACAGCAGACCCTGCATACATAGCACCAGCTAAACCAGTTACAGACCCTTCAACACCAAAAGCAGAATTATTAATAAAAACACAATTTATAGCATAACATCCAGATACAGCCCCAATATTCAATGCAGAATTATTAATAAAGGAACAATTTATAATATCCGCAACAAGAGGAGTATAAGTTCCCTCTTTATAATATCCATAGATTGCACCACAATTTTCTGATGCAGTATTATTTATAAAATTACAATTAATAAAATGCAATTGAGTAGTATTTGAAACTAAATTATAATAAATAGCCCCACCATCCTCTACACAATTACCATTAATAAAATTAAAATCCATAAAAGTAATATTATTACCTTTAATTTTAAAAATCCTACTATTAGTATTCGCATCAATAGTAATACATTTTCCTTCTGCACCTCGAATAATAAGATTATTACCATCAATCAATATACCTTCAGAATCATAGGAATCATTATTAATATAATCCTTATCAAGGATTATAGTACCAGTTTTATCAGAACCAGAAACTTTATCTGCTAATTCACTAAATGTTCCAACATCAGAATCATCATCTAAACCAACATCGAAAACAAGATCATCATCACTAACTTCTCCAACACCAACATCAGAGATTACCTCATCATTTATATCCTCAACAGAAATATCCTCAGCATGTGCACTTAAAGTACCCATACCAAAACATAAAATAATTAACAAGGACACAAAAAATAACGAATTTTTAAAATCCATAAAATACACACTTCTAAAATACTAATACATACTTGCTTATACAAGTAACTAAATAATGATAAAGTAAACATGATAAATAGGCATAAATAAATTAACAAAAAAATAATAAAATTAAACAAAATTACAAAATAAAAAATTAAGGAATCAAATCCTTAATAAAAATTATACCCTTACAAAAGAAATAAAAAATTAAGGAATCAAATCCTTAATAAAGATTACATAATTATAAAAATCTTACAACAACATTTCCAATGTCTAAGGAACGATTAAAACGGAACTTAGCATAGGTTGCGATATCTGGAGGAGTCATGAAGTCAGTGGATTTAAAAGTTTTATCTCCTTTATTTTTGTAATAAACTTTAACTTTGTACTTATCCAAATCCACCATTCCATTTTTAGGATAAACATAAACACAAACATATTGTTCAGGAATATCTTGATTTTTAAATTTCTCTGTTTCAATGATATAATTTCCTACTTTTTTACGGCAATTAGTACTGTATTTAGTTGGTACTGTAATATCTTTTGTTGGGAAATCATTAATTTTAACACTAAAAGTATTGGAAGATGCGGCATAATTTTTACTTCCAGCATACATAAATTTATACTTATAATAATTATTAAGTGGTTTATTTTTTACCCAAAGATCAATTTTAGCAACACCATGTTTATTAGTTTTAATTGCATACTTTTTACCAGAAACAAGAGACTTCATAATTATTCTCTTATTAGCAAGTGCTTTACCTTCAGCAGTAGTTAATTTAACTTTATAATAACCATGATTTTTAACTGAATCAGTAGGAACCGCACTAATCATAGTTTTTACTTTTTTAACAGTGATTGGAAGTTTTTTAGAAGTAGGATTAAAATTAAGCCCTAATTCACCAACATCTTTAGCTCCACTATACCATAAACTGTACTTATGGCCTTTTTTGAACTTAAAATTAATAGACACATATTTTGAATAAAAAACATTAGTTAAATCAACTTTTTTGATAGATTTACCATCTTTAAGTATATGTAAATAACCACCACCAACAGATGATTCTACACCATTAAATTTAAAAACAACTTTAGCTGAAAGTTTTACAGTTTTACCATTATACGCACTGATTTTACTAGACTTAAGTTTAATAGTAGGAGTTATTTTATCAGAACTTTTATTATTAGTAGTACTAAGACCCTTAACTTTCTCTTCATTAAGGACATTTTTTTCATCAACAACACCAATGTTATCTGGAGAATCCATTAGAACAGCATCATTGACATCATAAATAGAATTAGAATCAACAGAATCAATATTTGCAGTATCATTTGCACTAACAGATGATATTCCCAAACATACAAATAAAATCAAACTGATTATAAATATATAATTTGCATTTTTCACATAAATCACCATATTATACATAATTATAAAATAAACAATATATTTAAGTATTTCTAAATGTTTGCAATATTAAACTTTGAAAAAATTAATAATCATTCATTTTTATAGAAAAATAATCTCCAATGTACATAAATAAACATTGTAAAATTAAAAAAATCAATAAAAAAAACTATTAAAAAATTAATAGCATAATTATTTAAAATAAATTTTTTAAATCAATCCAATAATTTTAATGAATTAGCATTAGCTAAAATTAACTCCATAGACGAACCATATTCAGTTATACTACCAATAAGTTTTACTTTATGATTTTTAAAACTTTCAATATCAGTTCCAAGATCTTGAAACTCTGCTAAAGTTGATTCAAATATAATAACACTAATTTTTGATTTACCATCATTAAGAGTTAAAAAACAAGTTGAACCACTTGAAGAATATTTAAAAGAATCAATAACCCCAGTAACAGCAACAGTTTCACCAATATTATTACGAGATATTTCATTAATAAATATTTCTTTAGGTTCAATACTCCCTGCAAAAATAAGCATACCTAAAATTCCAATAATAGAAACTACAAAAGCCATTTTAAATATTTTACCATCATCTAATTCCATTTTACCACTTCAATAAAGTTTAAATAGATTATAAACTATAAACTTTACTCAAAAACAAAAACAAAATTGTTTTAAAGTTATAAAATTGAAATAAAAGTTTAAAAATAGATTAAAATAGAATAATCATAAAATAGAAAATAAAAAAAAGACTAGAAAACATAAAATAAAAAAAATAAAAAAAATAAAAAAAATAAGATTTAAAAGAAATAAACTAAAAAATTAACCTTTAAACATAGATTCTAATCTTTCTACAGTATCAATGTCTTCTAAACCTTTGTCTTTTCGGATTCTTTTGACAACTGGGAAACGTAAAGAGTAACCAGTTTCATATTCTGGGCTTTTAACAATTTCACTGTAAGCAATTTCAAATATAATTTTAGGATGGACAGTAATTCTTGTACCTTTTTCTTGAATTTTATTTTCTTCCATTAATTTAGTGAGTTTTGCAAGATCATCATCAGATAAACCAGTACCAACATGAGCTAAAGTTCTTAATTCATCATTTTCATCTCTAAGAGCAATTAAATAAGACCCAATGAAATCTCCTCTTTTACCAATACCTTTAACTCCACCAATAACAACTGCATCCAAAGTTTCAGGTTCTGCTTTAAATTTAAGCATTTTCTTACCACGAACACCTGGAATATACGGTTCTGAACAATTTTTAATCATTATACCTTCATGACCACCATCAATAGATTTATTAAAGAGATTAACTGCTTCAAAAATATTATCATGATTTACTTGAACAATATCACTAAGTTCAACATTTTCATTAGTAGAAACAATACTTTCTAATAATTCACGTCTTTTAATAATTGGTTCATCAACAGTAGATTCTTTAAAGTAAAGAAGATCATAGAGATAAACTTTAAGAGGTACAGATTCCATAGCTTCTTCAATATCATATTTTCTACGAACTCTTCTAAGAATATGTTGGAAAGAAAGAGGTTTTCCATCACGAGTAGCTATTACTTCTCCTTCTGCAATAAAATCTTCATTAGGAAATGCTTCTCTAATCATATCTACAACTTCAGGAATAGCTAAGGTAATATTTTCTAAACGACGAGTGAATAATGTAATATCATCACCATTTTTATGAACTTGCATACGAATTCCATCATATTTAGTTTCACATAAAGCACATCCCATTTCAAGAATACTTTCTTCAATTCCAGGAGATAATTGAGCAAGCATAGGTTTTACAGGTTTACCTGGAGTAAGAGATAATTCCTTAAGACCTATTTCCCCAGATTCAGCAGCTACTTTTGCAACAAGACCAACATCATTAGTTAACATATGTGCTCTTTCAGCAACAGCCTTATCAATGCCAAATGCTTGAGATATTCCATCACGAATTATACCTTCACCAACACCAATTCTAAGTTCTTCAGTGATTGTTCTACAAATATATTTAGATTCAACACCAGTAGCTGATGATAATAATTCAAGAATATTAGAAATCTTTTTAGAGGTAGAACGATTTCCAGAAATTGTAGCTAATTTTCTAAGTTGATTAAAAACAAAATCAACAGTTAAAGCTTGAGAAAAGAAAGTCATTTGAGATTTTTTACGATAAAGTTTTTCAGAAGCTGCACCAATATCTCCTTCATCACGAACAGCATCTTCAACATCATTAACAGAAACTCCAACAGCATCAGCAACTGCTTTCATAACAAGTTTATCACCAATTCCTTGTTCTTCTTCACTCCAAGAAGGAAAAACAGTACCTAAAATCATTAAAGTAATTTTAGGCAAATCTTCAACTTCAACAATTTTAAAAAATTCTGCCAAAATAGCAGTTTTTTCTAATCTTTTAGTAGTTGCACCTAAATCTTCATAAACTTGAACAAGCTCACCATATTTCATTTTTCTACCTACCAACTAAATTATAAGTACTAATTACAAGTACTAATTATAAAAAATAACTAAAATCTAAAGTCATGAAAAATAACTAAATTAAGAGACTATCTAGAAGTCTCCTTTAGCTATTTTAACTGCACAATATTCTCCACACATTGCACACATTTCATCATCATCTAATTCACATTTATTTCTATAATGTCTTGGTTTGACTTTATCAAATGCTAAATCAAATTGAGCTTCCCAGTCGAAGTCACGTCTTGCTTGAGACATTTGTCTTTCTTTATCCCATGCAACATCAAGACCTAAAGCAACATCCGCAGCTTGAGCTGCAATTTTACTTGCAATTACACCTTCTTTAACATCTTCAAGAGAAGGTAAAGTTAAATGCTCAGCAGGAGTTACATAACATAAAAAGTCTGCACCACTAGAAGCAGCTATTGCACCACCAATAGCACCAGTAATATGATCATAACCAGGAGCCAAATCAGTTACAATAGGACCTAAAACATAAAATGGTGCCCCATGACATAAAGTTTTTTGAATTTGCATATTCGCTTTAACTTGATTAAGTGGAACATGCCCTGGACCTTCAACCATAGTTTGAACACCTGCTTCTTGAGCTCTTTTAACAAGAGTTCCTAAAGTAACAAGTTCTTGAATTTGAGGAGTATCAGTTGCATCAGATAAACAACCCGGACGTAAACCATCACCTAAAGAAAGAGTAATATCATATTCTAATGCTAATTCTAAAAGATAATCATATCTTGAGAATAAAGGATTTTCCTCATCATTATGTAAAATCCAAGATGCAAGGAAAGTTCCACCTCTACTAACAATTCCCATAACTCTTTTAGCATCTTGTAATTTAGTAACAACATCTTTATTGATTCCACAGTGAAGAGTCATGAAGTCAACACCTTCTTTAGCTTGATTTTCAATAGCTTTAAAGATATCATCTTCATCCATGTCAATAATTTCTTTACCTTTGTTTAAAGTAATTACACCTGCTTCATACATTGGAACAGTTCCTATAGGAACATCAACTTCAGACATAATTGCTTTTCTAAATTCAAGTAAATTTGGACCAGTACTTAAATCCATTACAGCATCTGCACCAAATTCAACAGCTAATTTAGCTTTCTTAACTTCAAGATCAATATCTTCAATTTTACTTGAAGATCCAATATTAGCATTAATTTTAGTAGTTAATCCTTGACCAATACCATAAGCTTTAGTATTTCTATTTATATTTTTAGGTATAACTATAGTTCCTTTAGCTACACCAGCTCTAATTTTTTCTACATCTATTTTTTCGCTATCAGCAACAGCTTTCATTTCTGGAGTGATATTGCCTTTTTTAGCTTCAGTCATTTGAGTCATTAAAGCACCTTTTATAAATTAATAGTATACATTATAAATTAAATAAAGATTATACATTTATAATTTTATATTTTATTATTTAATTAATTTTGTATTAGGAGAATAAGAATATTAGAAAAATTAAAAAACAATAAAAAACCCCACAAAAAACAAAAATATTAAAAAAATTTAAAAAACAATAAAAATAAAGATATAAATAGTAAACTTTTTTAGATACTAAGAACTAATAAAGTAGTTTTTAAAATCATAACTTATAGATTTACTGAATTTTTTATAATTATAAAAAAGGAATTGAAAAAATGATATATTCAAAAGATATTGAAAATATGTGTTCTGTTGCAAAAGGTGCTAATCATGGATCTGCACCAATACCTGAAGAAGGTCAATGGATAAAATCTAAAGAAATTAAAGACATATCTGGTTTAACTCATGGAATTGGTTGGTGTGCACCACAACAAGGAGCTTGTAAATTAACCTTAAATGTTAAAGAAGGAATTATTGAAGAAGCATTAGTTGAAACTATTGGATGTTCTGGTATGACTCACTCAGCAGCAATGGCTGGAGAAATATTAGTAGGTAAAACTATACTTGAAGCATTAAACACTGATTTAGTATGTGATGCGATTAATACTGCAATGAGAGAATTATTCTTACAAATTGTTTATGGTAGAACTCAATCTGCATTCTCTGAAAATGGACTTCCAGTAGGAGCAGGACTCGAAGATTTAGGTAAAGGTCACAGAAGCCAAGTAGGTACTATTTACAGTACAAACCTTAAAGGACCAAGATACCTCGAACTTGCAGAAGGATACATTACAAAAATAGGATTAGATGAAGACGATGAAATCATAGGATATGAATACATCAATTTAGGAATTATGATGGAAAATATCAAAAAAGGAATGGATCCTCTTGAAGCTATTGAAAGTGCAAGTGGAGAATACGGAAGATTTAAAGAAGCAGTAAAAACAATAGACCCAAGATCAGAATAAAAACAAGAAGGAATGAATATTATGAGTTTATTTGAAAGTTATGAAAGAAGAATAGATCAAATAATACCTGTTCTCAACAAATATGGTATTAAAGACCTTGAAGAAGCTAAATCTATTTGTGATGAAAAAGGAGTTAATCCATATGAAATTGTAAAAGAAGTACAACCTATTTGTTTTGAAAATGCTTGTTGGGCATACACTGTAGGTGCTGCAATAGCTATTAAAAATGATTGTAAAAAAGCTTCTGAAATTGCAAAAATGATTGGTGAAGGATTACAATCATTCTGTATACCTGGAAGTGTAGCAGATAACAGAAAAGTAGGTCTTGGTCATGGAAACCTTGCATCTATGCTTTTATCCGAAGAAAGTGAATGTTTTGCATTTTTAGCAGGACATGAAAGTTTTGCAGCTGCAGAAGGAGCTATTGGTATTGCAAACTCTGCTAACAAAGTTAGAAAACAACCATTAAGAGTTATTTTAAATGGATTAGGTAAAGATGCTGCTTTAATTATCTCAAGAATTAATGGTTTCACTTATGTAGAAACTAAATATGATTACTTTACTGGCGAATTAAAAATAGTTAGAGAAAAAGCTTATTCTGACGGTGAAAGAGCTAAAGTAAAATGTTATGGAGCAGATGATGTAAGGGAAGGAGTCGCAATTATGCACTTAGAATCTGTAGATGTTTCAATTACAGGTAACTCCACTAACCCAACTAGATTCCAACATCCTGTTGCAGCAACATACAAAAAAGAGTGTATTGAACAAGGTAAGAAATACTTCTCTGTTGCTTCTGGTGGTGGAACTGGAAGAACTTTACACCCAGATAACATGGCAGCAGGTCCAGCATCCTATGGTATGACTGATACTATGGGTAGAATGCATTCTGATGCTCAATTTGCAGGTTCATCATCTGTACCAGCTCATGTAGAAATGATGGGATTAATTGGTATGGGTAATAACCCAATGGTAGGAGCTACTGTTGCAGTAGCTGTTGCTGTTGAAGAAGCAATGAAATAAATTTATTTTATTTCATCCTATCTTTTTTTACAATTTAATTTTTAGATAATTTAAAAACTATCAAAAAACAAGAAAATACTAAAAATAACACTAGAATAACACTCTAAAAAAAGATAAAATACAGACAAAATTAAAATAAAAAAGATAAAAAAGAAAAATAAAACTAAAAAATAATCTAAATTAATGGAGAAGGTAATTTAGGATTATCTTTTTTAGGTTTTGGACCACCTATAGCATCTAATCTTACTTTTAAGAACTTTTCACCAACATCAGTAGCTGCAAATATAGGAATAGATTGACCTACAGAGAACACTTTACGTTCTTCAGCAATATCTCTTAAATGTTTAGATGCACAAGCAGTGATAACATCACAATAATCAAACATTATTTCAGATTCTTCACGAGAGAGTCCAGTAGTATGAACTGCAAAGATATAAATATGAATACCATCTTCAGAATACTTTGATTCCAAATCTCTCAATTCAATAACATCATCAGTGAGAGCAGTAGTAACAGCAATATTTTTATAACCATTTTCAATAGCTAATTTAACACCACCAATCTGATTAATTGAAGCATTTTCAGTATCAAAAACATTTTCTTTACCAATTGATTCAATTACTTCTGGAATTGGAGTAGTACTTACAAGACCTGAAACCCTTCCACCAACACCTTGTGCTAATTCAGAATTATTAACAATTACAGTCCCACATCCTTCACAGACCATAATTCCACAATCAATAAGTTTTTCATCAAGTAATGAAGAAATAGTTTCAGAAATCCCAAAAGCTAAGAAATTCTTCATTTTAAGTTGTCTATTTTTTTTACACATTCCAAAATCATCAATTCTAAATTGAATATTATTTCTAATTATCTCTTTATCAAACTTTTCAATACCGCGATGATCTAAGAATAAAGGACAAAAATCAATTAAAGGTTCTCCAACTTCAACAACTTTACCATTTCTAACAACTACTTTAGATTTTCCTAAAGCTTCAATAACATGTTCATCCATAAGACACACACACTTAATAAACAAATAAATAAAATAGTTAATAAATTAATTAAGTAAATTGACCAAATTTATTAAAATTAATCCAATATATTAAAAGTATATAAACAAATAC
>JAKSUF010000020.1 GCA_024409145.1 archaeon
TATTATTACAAATTAAATTTTAATTTCTTTTAAGTTTAAACTTTTCTTTTTTTAATTAATCTAATTTAATTAGATATCTAATTTTTTAGCAGCTTCAACTAATTTTTGACCTAATTTGAAGCTATCATTATCATTTTCTTCATCTGGGACATAGTAAATTTCCTGCTGTTCAATTACTTCAAATCCAGATTCATTTAATTCATTAGCTATGAATTCCGGAGCTCCTCCTCGACCTCCCATGGAACCAAATGTGACTGCAGGTCTTACAAATCCTGTTCTGTTGAAATGGAGTCCTTTTAAATAATACATTATATCTCCGATACTTGGGAAAGGCATATCATTTATTGTTGGTATTCCAAATGCAACAGCTTTACTTGTTAAAATACTTTTAACAATTTCACTTCTTTCATCTTCATGTAAGAAATACATTTCTACATCGTAACCTTCTGCCATTACACCTTCTGCTACTTCATGTGCCATTTTTTGAGTAGAGTAATGCATAGTGTCATAGATAATAGTTACCTTATCTTCTGCACGTTTACCAGTTGCCCATTCACTATATGCTTCAATAATTTTCATAGGGTCAGTCCAGATTTGTCCATGTGAAGGAGCAATCATTTTCACTTGATCTAAGAGACCTAATTCAATAATTTCATCAAATTTGTTAAGTACTTTTTTAGATAATGGTACGATTAAGTTTCCGTAGAATTTTTGTGCTGCATCCATTAAGACATATTCTGGTATGTCTGTATCAAATCTTTTAGAATAACATAAGTGTTGACCAAATGCATCATTAGGGAATAAAATTCCATCTTCTGCGAGTAATGTAAACATACTATCTGGCCAGTGGAGTAAGAATGCATCTAAGAATGCTAAGGTTTTTCCACCTAATTCAAGTGAATCTCCTGTACCTACGATTTTAAATTCTGCATCTTTTAATCTAGGATAATGTCTTAATAATCCTTTTTCTGCTATTTTACTACAATAAATTGGTGCATTAAATCTTTTCCATAAATCGTATAAAACTCCACTATGGTCTTTTTCTACATGGTTTTGAACAATGTAATCTACTTTAATTTCTCTTCCTTCTTGTTCAAATGCATCTTCAATACGTGCCATCATTTCTTCTGTTTTTCCAGGATATGCATTATCTATGATAGCTACTTTTTCACCAAATACAATGTATGCATTGTAAGTAGTTCCGTCTAAAGTGTATCCATGGTAGGTTCTTAAATCCCAATCAAGTACACCAATCCAATATACTCCTTCGCCTATTTTTTCAGCTTTTGCTTTCATTTTTTTCACCTATTAATGTTTTTACGAATATGACAAGTTTTATCTCTTTGATTTAATTTTAATAATTGCTTTTTAGTATAATCAAAATAAAGATTGTTTAGTCTATGTCGAACATTCGTATTGGTATGAATAATTATGGGTGAGGTTATATTTATATTTTTTGTTTCTTAATATTGTCTAATTATATTTTATTTTTTCTTTAACTTTTTCATTATTTTGGTGTTATTCTGTTCTATTTAATTGCAATTATTTGAATATTATTTTGTCTATATTTTTAATTTGATTATGAATATTTTTTAAATATTTTATTTAACATTATATATTGTTTATTTATATTTTTTTTGTTTGTTTTTATAATTGCGAAAATAGAACATTTTGTATAATTAAG
The DNA here is from genome assembly GCA_024409145.1 of archaeon. Classification (GTDB taxonomy): domain Archaea; phylum Methanobacteriota; class Methanobacteria; order Methanobacteriales; family Methanobacteriaceae; genus Methanobrevibacter. The sequence goes on from JAKSUF010000020.1 coordinate 1,685, forward strand.
AACAAATTATTTATATAATAAAATTAATAATATTACTATATTTTAAATTATTATTGAGTAATTGTTATCATTAGGTCTTTATTTGGTTATTTAGTTCTTAGGGGTTTAAATCTAATTAATCTAGTAATATGGTCTTAATTTTAATGATTTTTTTTAATTTGTTTTATTGAGAGGTAATTAAATGGATAAAACTGTTTCAAAACCAAGACCTATTCAAATTTTTTCTAAAAAAGCTGGAGAAATTGGTGTTAATGTTGTAAAAAGTCCTGTGAAATTAAATATTTTATCTATGCTTAAAGATAATGATATGGAATTTGATGAAATTGTAAAGAATACTGGTAAATCAAAATCTACTATATCTGTTCATTTAAAATCATTAAGAGAAGATGGGATTGTTAATTATCGTTTCGACTCTAATGACCATAGAAAAAAAATATTCTTTATAGATTCAAAGTTTTTAGGTGAAGTTGAAGCTTCTAATCCTGTAGAATTGGAAGAGAAAAAAATAGATTTCTTAGTTAATAATATTTTGGATGTTGATGATTTTAAATTTTCATTTTTATTATTCCATACCTTAAGATCTACATTAATTCAAGAAGGAATTAATATTAATCCTGTGCTCTTTGAAACAGGAAAAAATATAGGTTTTGCAATCTTTGAAAAACTTTATGATGATGATTTTAATAAATTTATTGATAATTTATGTGAATTCTGGGAAACTCACAGTTTAGGTTATCTTGATATTTCTGTTGGGGATATTATAAAAATCAATAATTCTAATTGTTTTGAATGTGGTTTACTTCCTAAAAAAGGTAAACCTGTATGTTTCCTTGATGCAGGAATATTTGATGCATTATTCTCTGCTTACTTGAAATTAAGAGTTAATGTTACAGAGGTTAAATGTAATACTATGGGTGATGAATGTTGTTCTTTCTTAGTTGAATTTACTGATGAAGAATTTGTTCCACCTGTAGATATTGATTAATTAAATCATTCTTTTATTTTTATTCTTTTATTTTTATTCTTTTATTTTTATTCTTTTATTTTTATTTTAACCTATGATTGTTAATTAACAATATTATCCTGATTAATTCGATATTTGTTCCTTAAATTGAAAATTGCTTTTATTTAGCTTTATTTAAGTTGAATTCTTGTTTTTTAACTTGATGTCTCTTAAAACTTTTTATAGTATGATGGATAATATAAACATAATGTCAAATTCAGTATTTTGTCCTAATTGTGGGATGTTGAAAGCAAATTGTATATGTGGAAAATACAAGAATAATAGGTCTAGTTCTAAAAAATCTTTTAATTCTAGTTCTAAAAAATTTAATTCTAATTCTTCAGAACCTAAAGGATTATATCAATATGCTAATCTTAAGCCAAGAGTTAATAGAAATGAACAGGATGATCTTCCAGAAAGTTATGATATAGAAGAACATAGTCTTCCTAAAGATGTAATCAAAAGATTAAAAGAACAATATCCTAATATATCTGAGGATATTATTGAGAATTTTCCATTTGAAAATCCAAGACATGGTCAATTAGAGATTATTGCAGATATTGAAGATGCTATTTCAAAAGGTTATAAATATATTGTACTTGAAGCAGGTACTGGTACTGGTAAATCTGCTATAGCAACTACTTTATCTCGTATGTATGGGTCATCTTATATCTTAACAATGACTAAACAACTCCAACAGCAATATGCTCAAGAATTTCATTTTCCTCTAGTAAAAGGTAGGAGTAATTTTGATTGTTTGCATGATAATTTAGATTCTACCTGTGATATGGGGGATTGTAAAACATCTCCTTTAAACTCTAAATTCTTCTGTCCATATGGTGTAGCAAAAAATCCTACTCTTAGTGGAACAGAAGCTTTTCAGGATTCTACTGGTTCTTCAGTTTATTTCCAAAGTGAAAATCACTGTTATTATTGGCAACAAAAAGCTAATGCAATTAATTCTCCAATTACTTTGATGAATTATGAATATGCACTTTTAGAACTTAATTATGTAAAACATTTTGGAACTAGAAGTTTACTTATTCTTGATGAAGCCCATAATATTGAAAGTAAATTAATGCGTAATATGGAGCTTAATTTATATAATAAAAGGCTTGAAAAAGATATTAAGAAAGTTATATCTCCATCTACTCTTAAAAGTAATGAAATTGGTGAGTGGATTATGGAGATTGATGCTATCAAAGATGCTTATGAAGATATTGAACTTAAAGATTTGCCTAAAAATAAAGCAGACAGAATTCGTTCAACTACGCTTCGTTTAAAACAATTACATGATAATTTAGATAATGAACCTCTTAATTGGGTAATTGATAGTGATGAGACAGGAGTATCCTTTAAACCTCTTAGAGTTCATCAGTATGCTAAAGATAACTTATTTAAATATGGTGATGTTGTAATATTCTTATCTGCAACTATATTGTCTCATAAAATGTTTTCTAAATGGTTAGGATTAAATCCTAATGAAGTTTATTATATCAAAGTAGATAGTCCGTTTCCAGTTCATAAAAGGCCTATTGAATTGAACTTAGCAGGTAAAATGTCTAATGCAAGAATAAAACGTACTGCTCCTAAAACTATCTCTATTTTAGAAGAGATTTTAGAACGTCATAAAGAAGATAAAGGATTAATTCACACTAATAGTTATAAATGTCAGAATTATATTACTAAAAATCTTTATAATTCTAGATTAATATCTCATGGGTCTAATAATCGTGAAAGAGTTCTTCAGTATTTTGAAGAAGAGGATAATCCTCTTGTATTAGTTAGTCCGTCTATGAGTGAAGGTGTAGATTTACCTTATGATAAATGCAGATTCCAAGTTATCTATAAAATTCCTTTCCCTTATTTGGGAGATAAACAAGTTAATATGCGTAGAAAACGTGATCAAAGATGGTATGCTTATAAAACTGTCATGACTTTAATGCAAACTTATGGTAGAGGAATGAGAGCTGAAGATGATTCATGTGTGACTTATATTCTTGATTCAGATATTAAAATGCTTCTTAAGAGTCCATTATATCGCTCTTTAATTCCAGAGTTTTTTAAAGAAGCTATTGTAATTGATGATGATAAACGTATTTAATTAATAATTAAGTATTTAATTAATATTTTAATTAAGTTTTTTTAAATATTCTTAATTTTTAATTAAATATTATCTAATTAATCCATAAAAAAATTTATTTAATTTCTTATAATTTTTAATTAATACTATCTTATTTTATTACATTTTTGATATTATGATTGAAGAAAGAATTGAAATTGAAGGCATTCCAATTATTATAGAAAGAAAGAAGATTAAAAATATGTATCTTAGAGTTTTTTATCCTAATGGGATAACTAAGATATCCGCACCAGTACATTTGCCTAAAGAAAATATAATTAATTTTGCTGAAAAGAAAATTTCTTGGGTTATAAGAAAAAGAGAGGAAATGCTTAAAAATCCTCCTGAACCCTTACTTAGGTATGTTTCTGGTGAAATTCATTATTTATGGGGTAAAAAGTATACTCTACAATGGTGTTCTGAAGATTTTTCTAAGAATGTTACTATTGATAATAAGAATAATATTATTTTTCTTCCAATTAAAACACAAAATACTCTTGAAAAAAGAGAGAAAACTCTCATTGAATTTTACAGAGCTGAGATAAAAAAAGTTATTCCTGAGCTTTTAGAAGAGTGTGTTGATATTGTAGGTAGGGAACCTAATGAGTGGAGAGTTAAAAATATGAAAACTCGTTGGGGAACCTGTAATGTTAATAAAAAAAGAATATGGTTAAATTTACAACTTGCTAAGAAGCCACCAATTTGTTTAAAATATGTTTTAATCCATGAACTCACTCATTTATATGAGGCAAATCATGGTCCTAGATTTAAGAATTATATGGATAATTTTTGCCCTAAATGGAGAGAGATTAAAAAATTACTTAATCAAACAAATTATTAATAGTTATGTTTTATGGAGTTAGTTTAATTCCTTTATATTTTAACTCTTTATTTATTTGGTTTTTTGGTTTAATTTTTTCTTGTTTCTTTTTATTTCATTTATCAAATTATTTGGTTTTTTGGTTTAATTTTTTCTTGTTTCTTTTTATATCTCACTTATAAACATTAACTATTTAAATTTTAACTTTAAAATATAATAATTAACTAATAAATTTTATTGATTTTTCATAATGATAAGATTTGTTTTAATTTATATGTAAATATGAATTTATTTTATACTATTTTATTTTTAATTTTATTGGGCCTATAGTCTAGCCAGGAATGACGCAGGACTTCGGATCCTGAGGTCGGGGGTTCAAATCCCCCTAGGTCCGTATTTATGGAGAATATAAATGCTTACAAAAAGAATTATACCTTGTTTAGATTGTGATTTACAAGTTCCTGAAGGTAGGGTAGTTAAAGGTGTTGAATTTAAACAAATTCGTTATGCTGGAGACCCTGTAGAATTAGCTACTAAATATTATGAAGATGGTGCTGATGAAATTGTTATTTTGGATATTACAGCATCTCATGAACGTAGAGGGACTATGGTTGATGTTATTGAAAGATTAACTGAAAATGTTTTCATACCTATTTGTGTTGGTGGTGGAATAAGAAAAGTAGAAGATTATACTCGTATGCTTAAAGCAGGAGCAGATAAATGTTCTACTAATACTGCTGCAATACATAATCCTCAACTTTTAACTGATGCTTCTAAAGTTGTTGGTTCTCAAGCGGTTGTTATTGGAATTGATGCAAAAAGAAGATATGTTGATGATGATAAAGAACTTGCTAAAGGAAAAACTATTGTAGATACTGATAATGGTGAAGTTTGGTTTGATTGTAGTATCTATGGGGGTAGGGAATTTTTAGGTAAAGATGCAATTGCATGGGCTCAAGAATGTCAGGATAGGGGTGCTGGTGAGATTTTATTAACTTCTATGGATGGTGATGGTACAAAAGGAGGTTATGATCTTGACCTTACTAAAGCTATTAATGATTCTGTAGATATTCCAGTTATTGCTTCTGGGGGTGTTGGTGAACCTAAACACTTATTAGAAGCTTTTGAAATAGCTGATGCTAGTGCTGCACTTGCTGCTAGTATTTTCCATTTTGATGAGTATCCAGTTCCTGTAGTTAAAAAATATTTAAAAGAAAATGGAGTTAATATTAGAGAATAATTTTCTTTATTTATAAAATTTATTAATCTGTAGATTGTTGTTTTAGTTTATTAATTTCATTATACTTTTTCAATTTTTTTTATTTATTGTTCTCTTTTTATTTTTATTTTTATTTCATTTGTATTGTATAAGGTAGTGAGATGATGCATAATTCATTAAAATTTAATTCTTTGATTAATCTCAAATTAACTCAAGAATCTGGTCAGACTTCTCAGTCTCCATGGTATTATGAAGACTCTCTTAAAAGTGAATCTAGAATTCATAATTATTCTGATGTTATTTTATTAAATAAATTAGGTAATTTGCCGGTTTTGATTAAATTATCTCAATATGAAAATGACTTTAATAGTTTTGATCTTAGCTATGATTTTCTACCTAATTTTGATTTAAGTGATACTTGTTTTTCTTTTAAAGAAATTAATAATGAAATAAAAAATCAGATTATTAATATATTTAATCTTGATTTTGATTTAAACTCTTTTTATAAATTTTTATCTGAAGATGAAAAATTAGCTCCTTCTGTTGAATTTTGTAATGGTTTGAGGTTATTCATTGCAAAAAATAAGTTTGAATGTATTATATCTTCAATTTGTTCTGCTAATAATTCAATAGCTCGTTGGACAAAGTCTATTTCTAAAATTAGAGAAACTTGGGGTAAAGAGTATATATTTTCTAAAGAAAATGAGATTAATAATATTTTTTATGGTTTTCCTAAGGTTAATGATTTTCAAAATTTTTATATTGATTCTAATGAAGAGTATGAAAACCATGATAAAAAACATAAAATTGATAATTATAAAAGAAATCTTAAATCTTGTGGTGTAGGTTATAGGGCAGAATATATGAAAAAATCTTCTCAGTTACTTTTAAACAAAATTGATATTGAAGAAGTAGGGAATATGGAGTATTCTGAAGCTTTTAAAACTATTTCAGAATTACCTGGTGTTGGTCCAAAAGTCGCAGATTGTATTCTTTTATATGGTTATGGTTTTATGGAAGCTTTTCCTTCTGATGTTTGGATTAAACGAATTATATCTTCTCTTTATTTTGGTGGAAATGAAATTTCTGCTAAAAAAACTAGAGAATTTGGTATAGATTATTTTGGTGATTATGCAGGTTATGCTCAATTATATCTTTTCCATTTTGCTAGAAAATCAGGTTTAATGGATAAACTTAAAAAATAGCTTTAAAAATAGAATTATTCAATTAAACTAAAAATTTATAATTGATTTAAAAAATTACTTAGAATGAGGATATTTCTTTTATTAATATTTTCAACTTCTTTTTTTATTTAAAGTATATGGTCTGATAATTTGGCTAATGTTATTTAAATTATATTTAAAAAATAGTTTCCATGGAAACTATTATATACTATTTTTTTCATATTTTTAATCATTAATATTTGGAGTATTAATATGAATGATAAAAATGAATTTGATAATACGAGTCCTTTAGGAGCTCTACTTTTTATTTTTCATAAGAATCAACATAATTATATTAGTGATTCTTTGGAGAAATATGATTTAAATATTAATCAAGCTTTATTTTTACTTAGAATGTATTATAGTGAAGAATATTTATGTCAAGAAGATTTAGCAGATACTTTTTATTTAACTAAAGGAGCTGTTGCTAAATCTATTAAAAAATTAGAAGAAAATGGCTTTGTTTTACGTGAACGTTTAGATAATGATAAAAGAAAATATATTTTAATATTATCTTCTAAAGGTGAAAATATGATTCCAATCATTCAAGAAATTAATAATGATTGGGAAAGTAAGATGGGTTTAAATGAATTAGATAAAGAGTTTATGGAAACTCTTAAAGATTTAACTTCAAAAGCTATTGAATTAAATCAATGAGTCTTTTAAGATTATGTTTTTTACATTTAAAATAATGTATGAAAAGGTGAAAATATGAAATTGGAAATAGAAACTTATGCAGTTCTTATTGCTTTTTTATGTAACTTTTTTGCAATATTTCTATCAAATGGGATTATTGTAGGAGTTCCATCAATAGCTAGTGAGTTTGGTATGAGTAATTTTATTCAGAATTGGATTCCTACTATTTTATTTTTAGTTATGGCTGTTTTTACAGTCCCAGCAGGCCAATTATCTGGGAAATTTGGTGTCAAGAAATCTCTTCTTATTGGGCTTATAGTTTACTTTATAGGTTCTCTTGGTGCTTGTTTATCTATCTCTTCTGAAATGTTTTTAATATTTCGGATTATTCAAGGTGCAGGAATAGCATTTATTACAGTATCTGCTATGGCTATGGTAGTATCTGCTACTAAACCTAAAAACAGAGGTAAAGCATTAGGTACAGCTGTAACTGGTGTTTACTTAGCTACTTCTTTTGCTCCAGTAATCTGTGGTTCTCTTACATTTAACTTTGGTTGGAGATCAATGTTCTATCTTGTTCTTCCATTCTTAGTATTATGTATGGTTATTTTAGTTTTAAAAATACCTGAAGATTGGAAAACTTATGAAAATGAACCAATTGACAAATTAGGTTCTATTATTTGGGCTATCGGTATTTTGTTATTTGTCTATGGATTTACTAATTTAACTAATAATTTAGGAATTATTCTTACAATTGTTGGTTTAATAGTTCTTGTTATATTTGGAGTTTACGAATTAAGAGTTAAATCTCCTGTATTTAATATGAATTTATTTAAAAATAAGAAATTTTTATCTTCAAATATTGCGGCACTTTGTAGTTATTTAGCTATTATGGTAGTTACAACTATATTGAACTATCATTTCCAATATGTTAGGGGATGGAATTCTCAATTAGCTGGTTTAATTTTAATTATAACTCCAATTTTAATGGTGATTATGGCTCCTAATGCTGGTAAGCTTTCAGATAAATATCATCCACAAAAATTAGCATCTATTGGAATGGCTATTGCAGCTATTTCTTTAGGAATCTTAGCTTTTTTAGATGCAAGTACTCCTCTTTATGTTGTAGTTGTAGCTATGATTTTACAAGGTATTGGTATGGGATTATTTACTTCTCCAAATATGAATGCAATTATGAGTTCTGTGCCTCCTAAATTTGCACCAACTGCTTCTGCATCTCAATCTACTATGAGAACTGTTGGTCAAACTATGAGTTTGGGTATGCTTACTCTTGTATTTGCATGGATTATGGGTAATGCTCCAATGATTGCAAAATATGCGAATCAAATCGTTCAAGGTTCTCAATTAATTTGTGGAATATGTTGTGTTTTATGTATTTTAGCTATTTTTGCATCTTTAGTTGGAATTAAATCAAAAGACAAATTTAATACAGAATAATTTTTTAATTATTCTTTCTTTTTTTTAATTTTACTTAGGAATAATTTTTTAATTATTCTTTTTTATTTTTTAAAATTAGTTTTTATTTTATTTTTAAATAGATTTTAGAATGATTTTTATGTTTTTTAAAAATAGCTTTTTTTTTAAAATCATTCATTGAAAAATATAAAAATAGTAAAAAAATAAAATAGCTAAAAAGCTATTTTAAAATTTATTTAACCTTCAATAGTAACTTTTACCATTTTGTCTCCTTGACGGATGGAATTTACTACATCCATACCTTCAATAACTTGACCAAATACAGTATGTACTCCGTCTAAGTGTGGTTGAGGGGAATGGGTGATGAAAAATTGGCTTCCACCAGTGTCTTTACCTGCATGTGCCATAGATAATGCACCAGTTCCGTGTCTGTGAGGGTTTCCTTCAGTTTCACATTTAATGGTCCAACCAGGTCCACCAGTACCATTACCATTAGGACATCCACCTTGAATAACAAAGTTAGGGATTACTCTGTGGAAGGTTAATCCATCGTAAAATCCATTTTTAATTAATTTTTCAAAGTTAGCTACAGTTCCAGGTGCTTCGTTAGGGAATAATTCTAATACAATATCTCCTTTTTCAGTTTCAATAATTGCTTTTTTCATAATATCACATCTTAATTTTATTATTAAAAAGTAAACATTAACTTAATAATATTATCTTAGTAATAATCTATTTAATATATATTTCTTTTAAGTATTATATTTTTAAGTATTATATTTTTAGTTATTGTTTTATTTTATTTTCTGAGTATTATGTTATTTTTCCATGTATTTTCATGTGTAGGTATTTTAGTTAATATTCTATTTTTTTAAGTAATCGTTATATGTCTTTTAAGTGCTTATTTCTTATTTTTATTACTTTTTATTTGTTTTTCATTATTTTTGTAATAATTATATTTATATATGTATTACTTTATATTTTTTAATAGGGTTCTATTTAGTCGGATTTATACTCTGATTAATGTATTTCTTTTAGAATATTTGAATTATGATTTTGGAGATATTAGAATAAATTTTATTTTTAGTTTTTTTAATGGGATTTTATTCTATTCTTCAAATTATATCAAGTTCTTGAATAAGAATCTTCATTAAGTGAGTTTTTTTATTCTAATTTACTATTACTAAAATTTTAGTATGTTTGGTGATTTGATTGTTTTATAGAAGTAATTATTTTAATTTATTAATTTTTCTTAGTTCAATAGGTTGGGGGGATGTCTAATGCATATTCCTGATGGTATTATTCCTTTAGCTCAAGCAACAATTTATTGGGTTGTTTCTATTATATTTTTATTAATAATTTCCTTCAAACTTTCAAAGGATAAAATGTTTAGTAAACAAGTGGTTTTAACTGCGATTCTAACTGCAGCTACTGTTGTTGCTACTTCAGTATCAATTCCATCACCTATGGGAATTCCTATGCATTTCTTTTTAATTCCATTAGTTGTAATGATTTTAGGATTGTATAAAGGAGCTTTGGTTTCATTTTTGTCATTGGTTTTCCAATCTATTTTCTTAGGGGTGGGTGGAATAACTACTTTAGGGGCTAATTTCTTAGTTATGGGTATTATATTAAGTCTTTGTGTTTATTTTGTTTACAATCTATTTTTAGATGTGAATAATTCTGTAGCAATATTTTTATCTACATTAATTGGAATTATGGGGGCTACCTTTGCACAAATCTTTATTTTAATGCTTACTAACACTACAAGTTTTAATGTTCTCTTAGCTAGTTTATTGCCATTTTATTTAGTTGTTGGTATTTTGGAAGGATTAATTAATATCTTTATTTTAGGTTTTATTAAAAGAGTAAGACCTGAAATATTAGGATTATCTGCTGATACTTAATTTAAATTTTATTGGAGAGTTTATATGAAAAAGAGATTTTATGTTTTATTATGTTTATGTGTAATATTTTTTGTTTGTATTTCTGGAGTAAGTGCTCATGGAGCAGATATTACTGAAGATACAATGGTTATAGCTAATGAGTCTAATGGTGTCATTGCTAAATATTTTGTGGATGATTTGGGTGTTAATGTTAGTGTTTATAAATTTACATCTACTGGTGATGTTGAACATCAATTAGAACATGCTTTATCTAATCCTAATAAAAGAATTTTAGCTATTTCTTATCAAGATACAGTTAATGATTATTTATCAAAGCATGAAGATTTAAAAAATAGAATTTTAGTTTCTTCTGATGATAATGAATCTTTAAAAAGTGGTTTACAAGAGTTAACTAATATCAACACAGGATCTACTGATAATAATGATTTTATCACTCCTCTTGTTGTAGGGTTAATTATTGGTTTCATCATTGGAATAGTTAGTGGTGTATTTATTATCAAAAAGAAAAATAACTAATTTGTCATTAATATTATAATTATTAAAATAATTATTTATTAATTATTCATTTTTTTAGTTTTTTAGTTTTATTTTTTATTTTCTTCTTTCTATACATTTTATTCATCTAGTATTTTTTTAATTATTTTATAATTTAGTTAGTAGTTTTTTTTTTTTAAAATTATGTTGGT
>JAKSUF010000200.1 GCA_024409145.1 archaeon
ATTAAAAATATTATAAAAATTAAGCAATAAACTTAATCAAATAGTGAAACCTATTTTAAAAGTTATAAAAATTATCCAAATAGATAATTATCTAATATTATAATATTTACCAATTTTAAAAAAAATATAAAAATAAAGAATAATACAGGGATTGAAATGATAACTATTCATATTAAACAATTTGATAGAGAAAAAGATAATGAACCACATATTGAATCTTATGAAATAGAAAATGAATCTAAAATGAAAGTATTAGATGCATTAGAATTAATTAATGATAAATACGATGCAAACATTAGCTTTAGAAGTTCTTGTAAAGCAGGACAATGTGGTTCTTGTGGAGTAAAAGTCAATGGTAATGGTGCTCTTGCATGTCAAGCAACTATTAATGATAATGATTTAATTGAACCTCTTGATTTTCCAGTTATAAAAGATTTAATTGTTGATAGAACTGAAATAGATAAAAAAGTACAAGAATTAAAATTAGAGTTAAAATGTAATCCTGAAAAAAGTCATGAAAACTTAAAACCAGAAGAATTAAAAGATACTAAAAAGGTTAGAAGTTGTATTGAATGTTATAGTTGTTTATCTTCTTGTCCAGTAGTGAAACATTTCAAGGAAGAATATTTAGGACCATTCTATATGAGATACATCTCTAAATTTGATTTCGATCCAAGAGATGAATCTGAAAGAATAATAGATGCACTTAATAATGGATTATATAATTGTACTAGTTGTGGAAAATGTGGTTCTGTATGTCCTAAGAACATCAATAGTTTTGGAGATGCAGTTGAAAAACTTAGAGCAATAGCATCCACTAAAGATTTAGGACCTCTTGATCCACATAAAGTATTTAGAGAAAATATTAAAAATACTGGAAGATCAATCCCAAAAATAGAGAAATCATTCATTGAAGAAATCTCAGAAATGAATAATGAAACTACTGATTCAGCAGATAATGAAGAAAAAATTGCATTATTCACTGGTTGTATGCTTGATTATAGAGTTCAAGAAGTAGGTCATGACTTGATTAAAGTATTAAAAGAAAATAATATTAAAATTGATATTCCTGAAGGACAAGTATGTTGTGGTTCTCCATTACTTAGAACCGGACAAACTGATTTAGTTCAAGAACTTGTAGATACAAACAAAGACGTCTTTAAAGACTATGATAAAATCATAACTGTATGTGCAGGATGTGGAGCTACTTTAAAAAACAACCATCCAGAATTTGGGTCTGAACTTAATGTTCAAGACATTAGTGAATTCTTAGTAGACAAATTAGACTCCTCTAAAATGAAAGAATTAGATTTAAAAATTACTTGGCATGACCCTTGTCACTTATCTAGAGGACAAGAAATTACAAAAGAACCACGAGAAATTATTAAAATGATTCCAGGTATTGAATTTAATGAACTTAAACAACCTAACCAATGTTGTGGTGCAGGAGGAGGAATTAAATCTGGAAGACCAGACATTGCTTTAAAATTATCTAAAGATAAAGCTGAAATGATTAAAGAAACTGGAGCAGATGTAGTAACTACAATTTGTCCATTTTGCCAAGGAAATTTAAAAGATGGGCTTGATGAAATTAATCTTCAAGATATAGAAGTTATGAACTTAATACAATTACTTAAAAAAGCATATGAATAATTACTTAAAAAATATAAGTAATATTAAAAATTTAAAAAATAGCTAAAAAAAGAATTAATAATATAATAAAGGGAAAATATGAAGGATAAAGAAAAAAATTCAACAAATAGGGGAAAATCACAACTTAAAGAAATAGATGTTGATGAAAATACTATTAGACTTCAAAAAAATATTTATGTAGTCTTTGTTGAATGTGAATCTCCAGGAAATGTAGGATTTTTAGCAAGAACCATGGGTAATTTTGGACTTAAAAACTTAGTACTGATTAATCCTTGTGAGCTTGAAGGTCCTGCATACTATCAAGCAATGCATGCTAGAGAAACTGTAGAAAATGCAGACATATATGAAACTCTTGATGATTTTTTAGAAAAAGAAAGTATTGATTTTGTAGTTGGATCTACAGGAACTCCTGGAGGCAGTTATAATTTATCCAGAATCCCATTAACTCCTGAAGAACTTGGTAGTTCTATGAATTATAATGATAAAATAGCTATTTTACTTGGAAGAGAAGGTAATGGATTAACAAATAATGAAATTGATAGATGTGATTTAGTAGTAAGTATTCCTACAGATCCAAGTTACCCCATTATGAATATTTCCCATGCAGCAGCAATTTTATTATATGAAATATTTAAACATAGAAATGATTTCCCAGTAGAAGGTTTAGAAGAAAGTACTAAATTAGAAAAAGAATATCTCCTTAAAGATATGAAAGAATTAATAGATACTTTACCTATACCTGAACATAAACGAAAAAATGGTTTAAAAACTTTTAAAAACATAGTTAACAGAGCATTTATTACTGGAAGAGAAGCTCACACTTTAACAGGAATTCTAAGAAGATTAAAAAGAAATATGAAAGAGTGAATTAAACTATATCATCTAAATAACATTAACCAAAAATAAAATACTAATTAACCAAATAAAAGATACTGAAAAAAATAAAAAATAGAAAAAGTAATATATACAACATTACAAAAATAAAAGAGTAACTCTTTACAAACTAATACATAATATACAACAGAGTAACTCTTTAAAACATTAAATATGATATCTAGAGGAAAACTATGAAAAGACCGCGATATGTAGATTTAAGTAGATTTTTTGTTAAATATGCATTTAACACACGTTTCTTTTTAGGAAGATTAACCCAAAAATCAAATTTATTTAAAAAGATTATTGATAAATTCCTTTTTGAAGATGATGAAATATTTGTTATACCAAATACACAACATATCAATAAAAATGAAGAATCAAAAAATCATAAAACTAACAAAGAAAACAATAAATCTAAAAACATAACTACCAATATCCAAATAAATGAAACTATTGAAGAATCAGAATCTACATTTTTACCTACAGAAATCCTAAAAGAAGCGGTAAGACGTGCAAGCCATATTGTAATTATGGATACATGTTTATGTAGAGTTTCTAATGATTGTGAAGATTATCCTCAAGATATTGGCTGTATATTCATGGGACCTACAGCTAAGAAAATACCAAAACATATAGGTAAAGAAGCTACTGTTGAAGAAGCACTAAATCATATTGATAAAGCAGATGCAGCAGGATTAAGCCATATTATAGGCAGAAATAAAATAGATACTGTTTGGATGAATATTGGACCTAAAGAAGAATTATTAACTGTTTGTCACTGCTGTCCTTGTTGTTGTCTCTGGAAAGTTTTACCCGACATAAATGAAGAAATTGGAGATAAACTTAAAAAACTCGATGGAGTGAATGTAAAGATTAATAATGAAACATGCATTAATTGTAAACAATGCTTAAAAGAAGAAGTATGTTTTGCAAAAGCAATATTCTTTAACGAAGATACTCAAAAGATGGAAATAGACCAAAATAAATGTAGAGGTTGTGGAAAGTGTATACATATTTGTAAAAAAGAAGCAATTTCCATCGAATATGAATCTGAATCAATAAATCCAATTTTAGACAGAATAGAAGAGTTAGTTAAATACAATTAAAAAGTATAAAACTAACAAATTAATATTCTCCATAAACTATAAAAAGTAAAGAACAAATTTACTTTATAAAACCACCACCAACTAACACCAACAACATCATAACAATCCATAAAAA
>JAKSUF010000201.1 GCA_024409145.1 archaeon
AAAAAAAAAAAAAAAAAACCAATTAAAAAAAATAAAAAATAACTATTTAAAAGATAAAAAAAGATAAAAAAATTAAATAAATTAAGAAAAAATAAAATGAATGAATAAAAAATTATTCATTGATAGTATTACGAACACGTCCAGCAAATTCTTCATTAAGAGTATAAAGAATAGAATTATTATCTCCAGCTAATCTAACTTTTGCTAAAATTTCCATAGCATTTTCTTCTTCTTCGACTTGTTCTTCAACAAACCATTGTAAGAAGTTATTAGTTGCATGATCTTTTTCAGCAATAGCTAAATCTACTAAATTATTAATAAGACCAGTAACGGTTTTTTCATGAGATAAAACATGTTCAAATGCAGCTAATGGTGAATCCCATTCAGTTTGAGGTTTTTCAATAGCTTCAAGAGTTACTGATGCTCCTCTTCTAATAACATAGTCATAAATTTTCATACCATGTTCTAATTCTTCACTAGCTTGTACTCTCATCCAATTAGCAAAACCTGCTAAATCTATATCTTCAAAGTAAGAAGCCATAGATAAATATAAGTATCCAGAGTATATTTCAGCATTGATTTGTGCATTTAATGCAGCTTCCATTTTTTCATTTACCATAATATCACCCAAAATTATTATTTAATTTTAGTTAATTTTTTTAAACAAATATAAAACTATCAATTATTCTTCTACAAATCCATCTTTTTCTAATCCGCATAAAGGACATGTCCAATCATCAGGAACATCTTCCCATGCAGTACCTGGTTCTACACCGTTTTCTGGATCTCCTAGTTCAGCTTTATATTCCCAACCACATGCATCACATACAATTGCCATTTTTTCATCTCCTTTTTAAATTTGATAATTTAATTTAAAATCAAATTACTTTTTATAAAAAAATTAAATAAAAAAATATAATAGTAAAACTTTATTATTATTTTAATAAAGTTCTTTATAGAATAGAAAACTTTATTATTTATTTAAATAAAGTTCTTTTAGCTCCACATAAAGGACATTTGAAATCTTCTGGAACATCATCCCAAAGGGTTCCAGGAGCTAAATTAGCTTTTTCTTCTCCTTTATCAGAGTCATAAGTATATCCACAAATACTACATCTTTTTTGATCTGCCATATTATACTCTCCTTTAAATTTTAATAAGTATCTAAAAAATATTTAATTTTATATTTAATGAAAATATAAATAAATAGTTTTTAATAATAATTTTATAATTTCTAATATATAAACTTGTTCACCAGTATACAAACAATTAAAATTATTTAACTAAAATAACTGGAACCTTAGATACTTTTAGAGCATTATCTGCAACACTACCAAATTTAGCATCAACACCACCATTTTCATCATAGCTTGTCCCATAAGCTCCAATAACCAAAACATCAGGATTAATTTTACGAACAATAGTTTCCATATCACTTACTGGACTAGCAGTAATGATGTGTTCAACTACAGTAACTCCTGCATCTTTACCTTTAGCAGTGATTTCATCTAAAACAATACCTCCAGCATCATCTAATTCATCATAAGATAGATCTAAATTAATATCCATAACAAATAAAGCTGAAATTTTAGCATCATACTTTTTAGCTAAATCAATAGCTAAGTCTACTGCTCTATTACCACACTCAGAACCATCATTAGCAACTAAAATATTTTTAAACATAAAATCATCATCTTTAAAGTATACATTCAAATAATTTAACAGATTAACTAATTTGCTTTACAATAACAAAACTCAAAAAACTTTTTATAAATTTGCTTTACAATAACAAAACTCAAAAGTTTTTAATTACATTAAGTAATCTGCTTCACAATAGTTAATAAACTCAGATACTAATTTATCTACATCTTTAGTATCATCTTTTAATTCACCATCATCAATAAATATTGCCCTATTACTTAATTCTTTAATAAAGTCAGTATTATGAGAAATCATAATAACAGTAGTTCCAAATTCTTTAGAAATCTTTTTAAGAGAATTAGCAACTATTCTTAAAGTTTTAGGGTCTAAATCACCAAATGGTTCATCTAATAATAAAATTTCTGGTTTAGAAGCAAGAACAATAGCTAACATAGCTCTAACTTTTTGACCACCAGATAATTCATAAGATTTTCTTTGTAAAATTTCCATAGGTAAATCTAAAGCTTCAAATAAATCTTTAACTTCTTTTTTAACTTCAGTTTCAGGGAATTTAGGGAATAATTCTTGTAAAATTGTAGGTTCAAGTCCAACTTGTTCAAGACGAGCCTTAGCTTCAGATTCAGGTAAATCAGTAAGTTGATATAAAGCATCTAATAAAATATCAGGTAACTCAAGTTCTTTAGCTCTTTTCTTAGCTTCTTCAACTAATTCATAATTTTTATAACCTAATTTAACAGCTAATTGATTTTGAATAGTTGAATAATACATTAGAGCAAATTCTTGATGCATGAAACCTAATCTTCTTCTAATTTCAAGCCTATCTAAACCTGCTTCTTCAATATTAACCCACTTAGTTTCAACAACACCATCATCATTTTCTCTATCAAGTTCAAATAAAATATTACCGTCTTCAGGAAGGTCTAATCCACCTAACATACGGAGAAGAATAGTTTTACCTGCACCACTTGGACCAACTAAAGATAAAATATCCTGTTTATTAACATTAAAATTAACATCATTAATAGTTAAAACTTCTCCACCAGTAAATAAATAGAAACGTTTATTAATATTTTCAGCTTTAATTAAAGTTTCATCTGTAGATTCAATTTCAATATCAATAGGATCTTCAATATCTTTTAAGAATTCACCAATAATTTCATCAGCAGAACCTTCTTTCTTAATTTCACCATCTTCTAAAAGAATAACTCTATCTGCTAAAAATTTATGAATTTCTGGCAAATGAGAAACAAAAACAATAGTAATTCCAAGTTCTTCATTAATCTTTTTAACAGCATTAAGAATATCTTGTTTAGTTTTAGGACAAGACATAGTAGCAGGTTCATCAAGTAACATTACTTTAGGTTTTTTAGCTAATTGACGAGCCATAATAAGTCTTTGTTTTTCTCCACCACTTAAAACAGAAGCTAAGTGATTCTTTTTATGAGAAAGACCAACAAGTTCAAGGATTTTTTCAGCTTCATCACCATAGATTTTAGTTGCTTCCTCTAAATTAACATCACCTTCATCACCATATCTAGCAGCATATAATTTTCTTACAACATTATCAAGAGCACTTTCAGGCCAAATACCAAAAGATCTTTGAAGATGAATAGCTGTTTCTTTTTTAACTTGATTAAAATAAAATTGGGAAGAATCAGGTTTTAAAGTATATCTATCTAAAGTAACAGAACCTTCATCAAAACCTTCAACACCACGTAAAATTCTAAGAAGAGTAGTTTTACCAGAACCACTAGTTCCAAAAACTCCAACAATTTCTCCTTTTTTAATTTCAAGATTAATATTATTTAAAGCAGGAATCTCTTCACCATTATCTGCTTTATAAGATTTACAAAGATTTTCAATTTTTATCATTATATCACTTAATAATTATAATTTTTAAAATATTAAATTAATTTATACTAATCTAATATATTATTTAGATACTATTTAAAGGTTTATATTTTAGTAAATATAAGTTACTAAAATATAAAGATGCGAGAATATTGTTTTTATATTTTTCGCAGCTTCTTGAGGAGTTGTAACATGCTCCGAA
>JAKSUF010000202.1 GCA_024409145.1 archaeon
TAATTGAAGGATGTCCATTTTGGAGTATACGCAAAAATATATCCCGTAATTGATATACACTTTCTGAACACAAAAAGATAACAGTAGGAAGTGATTCTTGTAATAAGTTGTGTTGAATAGATTCATCAATAAAAGAATTACCATGAGATATAATTCTTTCTTCAAGCTCGGAAAATTTATCAATAACTTCTCCTACAGTAAAACCTCTATCCTCTAATCTTTTAAGTTTTTCCAATTGTTCTGGAGTTACTTCTATAGAAATTTTTTTAGTATCCATAATATCACCAATATTAAAATATTAATAAAGTAATTTAAAATTAGTAATAGTTTATATTTTATATTATATAAATTTCTCTTTAAATCTAAATTAAATTATTATAAAGAAATAAAATTAAAAAAATAGATAAAACTAATAGATAAAAAAGAAAAAAGAAGAGCAACTAATTAAATTAAATTAAATTAAATTAAAAAAAATTAATTATAATTACTCTAAAATATCAGAACGTCTAATTAAAGGTAATATTTTAATTAATATTTCTTTAGCTTCATCAACATCAGAAATATTTCTTCCAACTAATTTTCCATTTTTAAACAATACAATATTTGGATTATCACTTTCTAAAGCATTATCCTTTTTAGAAGAATCCTCTTGAATTTCTAAAGTTATTACACCAATATCTTCTAAAAATCTAGAATTTCCAAGATTTTTAATATTTTCAAATGTTTTTTCTAAATTTAAGTCATATGGTAAGTTTTTTTCAAACATTATCTTACTTTTATCTGTTTCACAAGATTTATACATTGCTAACTCTTTATTATCATTTTCAATTCCAATATTTAAGAATATTTTATCATAACTAACTGATCTTAATTCATATTTAATATTGTTTATACAGTTAATATTTAATAACTTTTCAATTTCTGGAGTTTCTATAGTTACATTATTATTTTCTTCTCTAACTCTTAACTCTTCAATATCATAAGTATTTTTAATTAGATTTTCACAGTAACTTATTCTATTTAATTTTCTTCGAGTTATCTTTTCATTAGTTTTTACTCTTGTTCCTAAACAAGTAGTTGATTTAGAGTAGTTTATATGATTATGATTTAAATATTTATGTATTTCCTCACTTTCAAGACCTGCTTTTATAAACGGACTTTGAATATTATATTTATAGTTCACTAATATTCCAGGCCTATTTTCAACAAGGTCACTTATATTAGTTCCATCAACAATAATATCATAACCTTTTTCATCAGCTATCTCTTTTATTGAACTATACATTAAGTTTCTACAAACATAACATCTATTTTTATTATTTTCAACAAAGGAACCTATATCCATAAAATCATTTTCTATAATTTCATGAGATATTCCAACTTCATCAACTTTTTCTTTTACAAAATTTAAAAAATTAGTAGGCATTATTTTATTATCATAAGTTATAGCTAATGGATTATCACAGACTTCTTTAGCTAAATGAATCATTAATGTACTATCTGCCCCTCCTGAAAAAGAAATAGCTATTTTTTTATCTTTAAGTATTTCTTTAACTTTTTCTATCTTTTTATTAATTTTATCCATATTATCATCCTGATTATTATTAATCTTTGATTATAATAATATATAACTATTGTTATATTTAATTCTTATTGATATTTATAATTAGTGCAATTTAATAATTAAACTATAATGTCGAATTATAATTAAACTTATAAAGTTGTTAATAAACTATTAATTAATTATAAAATAATAATTTTAAAAAAAGAAAAAAGAAAAAAAGAAAAATAAAAAGATAAGAGAAAAATCTATATTATCTTATATGACAATCTAGAAAATTCCACTTTTCTCAAGAACTTCTTCAAAGTAACTCGCACTTTTATTAAGTTTCTCTTTAATTAAAACAGAACCTATGAATACAATAATTGGGAAAACTAATAATTTTAACAATGCATAAATATAATTTTCAACAATTAAACCAATACAAGCTTCTTTTAACATAATAATTGCATGAGTCATTGGAAGAAGTGGATTAACAAATTGAATAAATGAATCCATTACTCCTACAGGATAAACTCCACCAGTTGCAGATATTTGCAATACTAAAACAACTAACATAATTGCTTTTCCGATTTGACCAAATACTGAAATAAATGAGTAAATAATGAACATAAATATTACCGAGATTATGTACATTGAGAAGATAAACAATGGAATATTTTCTATTTGGAATCCTAAGATTAAAGATCCTATAATAGTAACAGTAGCTTGACATATTGACATACATATGAATAATAATTGTTTACCAAAATAATACTCAAGCGGTGAAAATACACTTCCATCATTATAACCCATACTAAGCATTACAGTAGTAATAATACAACCTACCCATATAGATAATGCTAAGTAAAATGGAGCTACTTCAGAACCATAATTCTTTACAGGGAAAAGTTCTTCTTTATTCATTTTTACAGGACTATTCATAAAGTCAGCGAAAAATCCTTGATTAATATCAGTTATTGTATCTAAAGAATCTGCTGCAGTATTAAATCCTTTAGCTGCTGAATTAGCAAGTTTAGTAGAACCATCAGCTAATTGTAATGAACCATCAGCTAACCTCTTAGAACCATCAGCCAACTGAACAGAACCATCAGCCAACTGAACAGAACCATCAGCCAACTGAACAGAACCATCAGCCAACTGAACAGAACCATCAGCTAATTTAGATGAACCTTTAGCAACTTTACCTGAAGCATCAGCTACTTTACTAGAACCATTGATTAGTTCTCCAGCAATAACATCAACTATAGCATATGGAATAGGATGTTTATGTAACTCAGATACTCCCTCATCAACCTTTCTAGAGCCCTCCATAACTTGATTTGCTCCATCAGTAACTTTAGAAGAAGAACTAGAAATTACAGAAGCACCAGATTTTACTTTATTTTTACCAGAATAAACTTGTGAAATTCCTCCATTAACTTGTGAAACTCCAGAATCTACTTGGTCAATACCAGAACTAACTTGTGCAGCACCAGAATTAACCTGTGCAGCACCAGCAGAAAGTTTAACTGCTCCAGATCTTAAAGCATCCTGTAACTCAGTTAACTTTTTAACAGCACCAACACCCATAAGTTCAACAATTTTACTGTTTAATTTATTATGAATTTGAATTGATGCAGCATTACTCATTCTTGAAGAAAGAGGATTCTTATCATTAACCAAATATCTAAGTGTTGCATTATGAGGATGAGAGGAATTTAATGAAGTAAAATTCTTAGAGAAATCTCTTGGGAAAATAATTGCGGCGATATATTTACCACTCTTCACACCTTCTTCAGCTTGTTGAATAGTAACAAACTTCCATGAAAAATCAGTATTATTCTTTAATTCATCTTGAACTTCATTACCAATATTAATTACCTTACCATCTAGTACAGCCCCATTATCCCCAGTAGCAATTGCAAAGTCTAAATTACCAGTATTACCATAAGGATCCCAACAAGCTTTAATATTAACTAAAGCATATAAAGAAGGAATCATAATGATTGCAATTAATGTAAGAATAACAATAGGATGACTAATAGCAGATTTAAAATCTTTTTTAAAAATTTTTAAAATATTATTAATACCTTTTTTAATTTTCATTTCCATCCCTAATTTCTTATAAATTATATTAGAAATT
>JAKSUF010000203.1 GCA_024409145.1 archaeon
AATACTAATTAAATCCATATTTTCACCATCTTTATCATTTTTATTTTTCTTATCTTTTTTGTCTTTTTTGTCTTTATTCTTTTTAGATTTACCTTCTTTAGTTTCTTTAGCATTTTCATTATCAGAATCTGCTAATTCAGAAGCATCTAGATTTTTATAAAGTTTTTCTTTTTCAGCAGCAATAAGATCATCTTCAATTTTCTTGAATAATGGTTTAGCTTTATTAATTTCATGACCAGACTCTAAGAATACTTTTGCATCATCCCAGTTATTCAAATCACTTAAACCAATAATTTCAGATATTTCATCAGCTTTATTTGGAATATAAGGTTTAAGTAAAATAGCTAAACTATGACATAATTGATTAGCTAAGTATAAACAATTAGCTGCTTTTTGTTTATCTTCTTTAACTGCTTTCCAAGGTTCTTGATCATTAAAGTATTTATTCCCTACTTTAGCAGTTTTAATAATTTCAACAAGACCTTCTCTAAATTTCATATCTGCAATTAATGCACCTACTTTATTTGGAAGTTCTTTAATAGCTTCCTCAAATGAAGAATCTTCAGCTGAAGGGTCTTTATATTCTGGAATAGCACCATCAAAGAATTTATGAGTAAAAGTGAAAGTTCTATGTAAAAAGTTTCCTATTACATCAGCAAGTTCATCATTAATTCTTCTTTGGAAATCATCCCATGAAAAATCAGTATCCTTATTTAATGGTGCATTAACAGTAAGATAATATCTAAGTAAATCAGATTCAAAGTTTTTAACAAAATCTGCTACCCAAACAACCCAATTTTTACTAGTAGACATCTTACGTCCTTCAAGAGATAAAAACTCACCAGCAAAAATATTATCAGGTAATTTACAATCATGTCCTGCTAACATAGATGGCCAAAAGATTGAGTGATGATAAATAATATCTTTTCCAATAAAGTGAACAACATAATCATTCCAGTAATCTTCCCAAGCTTCACCAGATGAAAGAGACCATTGTGCTGCAGATGAAAGATATCCAAGGAATGCTTCACCCCAAACATAAATAATTTTACCTTCAGCATCATCTAATGGGACTGGAATACCCCATTTCATATCACGAGTTAAAATCCAGTCTTTAAGACCTTCTTTTAACCAATTTCCAGCATAATTTTTAACATTTGCAGGTAATTTTTCATTATTTGCAATATAATCTTCAATAGTTTCTTGAAAACTACTTAATTTAAAGAAGTATTGTTTAGAATCACGAATAACCGGAGTTGCACCACAAGTTAAACATTTAGGTTCAAGTAATTCAGTTGGTTCTAATGCTCTACCACAAACTTCACAGTGATCTCCTCTTGCTTCAGCACCACAGAATTTACAAATTCCTTCAACATATCTATCAGGCAAAAACTTTTCACAATCTTCACAATAAAGTTGTTGAATAGTTTCTTCATAAATCAATCCTTTATTATATAAATGTAAGAAATAATCCTGAGCTATTTTATAATGAATCTCATCTGTTGTACGTGTAAAACTATCAAAAGAAATATCACAAGATTCAATATCTTCTACAATCATATCATGATAACGAGTAGAGACATCAATAGGTTCACATCCTTCTTGTTCTGCTCTAACTGCAATAGGAGTACCATGTTCATCAGTTGCACCAACTAATAAAACATCATTTCCAGCCATACGATGATATCTTGCATAAATATCCGCAGGAATATAAGTAGATCTTAAATGACCTAAATGACAAGGTCCATTAGCATAAGGAAGCGCACAGGAAATAAAAATCTTAGTCATATTCATTTTCCTCCAATTTAATTTAATCTAATTAATTATAATAAGTATAAGTTGTATAAGTTTGAAATTAAATTTTGATAATTCTTAAGAATCACATAATTAATTTAATCACAATTTATAGAATAACTATTAATAATTATAATATTATTAATTATGTTTTCATTTGTATATATAAGTAATGATTTTAATAAGATACTCTACAAAACTAAACAAAAATATTTGCAAAAAAGTTAAAAAACTAAAAAATAAAAAAAATTAAAAAACCACAAAAAGAAAAAACTAAAAAATAAAAAAACAAAAAAAAGTTAAATAGCTACTAAAAGTAGCTAAGAAAAATGAATAATTATCTTTTATATTTATTATATGCTTGGTAGAATATGAAAATTCCAATAAGCAATAATACTACTTGAGGAAATATAGCAAAAAGAATTACAGGAATTACTTTTAATTCTGCTAAAATCCATAAAGCTGAATATATAACAACTATAATTCCAACAAGCATTCCTAACTTAATCAATAATGATTCATAATCAAAAGGAAGAGGTCCAGGTCCACGAAACATAAACAAAACCCCTAATTATTTAATCTACAGAATTCGTTAATAGGTTTAAGTAAGTCCTTATTAACATCACTATTAAGCCAGGAGACTGGAATACCTGATTCATAGGTTTCAAGAAGATAATGAACATCATCTTTATGGAATAAAACTATGTAACCACTAGTATTTTTAACACCATTAATAAATGAATAAGTAGTTAAATTATTATCATCATTACTTGCTTTATCCACATAATAATTACTTTCAGTAACATTTGTTAAATAAGATTTCGTATCAGAATCTGGAATCTCTTTAAGTAAACATTTAGTACCATTAATTTTAAAGTTTACCTCAGAATCACTCTGATTAATAATAGAAGTGTTATCAGGTAAGGTAAATTGATTACCAGATATATTAACTTTTAATGTACTATCCTCTTGTTGATTCCAATTAGAAACAGTAACTGCAAGAATTCCAAATATAACAATAAGTGCAAGAACACCTATAGCAACAACCATTCTTTTATTACGGCTGGTTCCAGAATTTCTTTTCTCATTATTTCTATTATTTCTTTGTCTTTCCAATTCTTCTCTAGAAAACTCTTCAAAAGACTTAGGACGTACTCTACGATATTCACCATTGTTTATAGGTGGTCTAGGCCTTCTTTGAGGATTATGTCTTGGGCCTCTTGGAGCTCTACGAGGAGCTTGATTATCCATCATCCTAAGTTCATCTACACCTTCAGGACTATTTAAACCCACAGGTCTTCTAGGACCATTTGGATTAGGCCTAGCAGGCCTACGTTGACCTCTTGGCATTTGTCCATTTGGAACTCCTTGACCCTGAGAATCTCTAGACCTATTTGACATAGGAGAATTACGTGAATCCACAGGTCTTCTAGGACCATTTGGATTAGGCCTAGCAGGCCTACGTTGACCTCTTGGCATTTGTCCATTTGGAACTCCTTGACCTTTAGGAGGTCTAGGTCTAACTGGTTTATTCGGACCATTAGAAACTTCAGGAGTAGGTACATTTCTTTGTCTTGGAATAAAATCATCAGGTAAAGAAGAATCAATAGATTTTCTAAATTTAGAACCTTTAGATTTAATTGAAGGATTTGAAGGAGCAACTCTTTTCTGTTGTTTTACTTCTTCCCCTTGAATAGAATCTTTAACTGACTCTTTTTTAAATTGTTTAATTGGAGCAGATTTTTTAGATTCCATTTTATCATCAAATAAATCTTGTTTAGGTTTAACTTTTTTAGAAATATCTTTACTTTCTAAATCATTATTAAAAATATCATCATCATAATCAGTCAACTTAATAACCTCAATATATAATAATTA
>JAKSUF010000204.1 GCA_024409145.1 archaeon
AAATAGCTAAAAAATAAAATAAAACTAATTAAAAATTTAATTAAAAATAAAAAAAATAAAAATTAGATTAAATTAATTAAAAATTTAACTAGTAACTATACTAAACAAATTAGTTGATATCGTATTTTTGTAAAAGTAAAAGCTCTTCAGTAGATAATTTTTTACCGTGTTTGAATTTATCAAAGATAATTTCAGCTTTTTCTTTTTCTTCACGATTTTTCTTAGCAGGAGATCCATTTGAAGGTTTATCAGATCTTCTTTTTCTAGATTTGTTAGTACCTAATTTTTTGTTAATAACATGGATTTCACTTAAAACAACTTTGAAATCTTCATGTTTAGCAGAAGCATTTTTCCTAGCTTGGATGAATAATTTATGTGCTTCATCAGCAGCAGTTCTAATTTCATCAGTTTTTCTAAAGTAAGAAAGCATTTGTTCATGAGCTTCTTGTGCTTTTTCAGAAAGTTCAACAACTTTAGCATGGAATTCTTCGGATTGTTTTTTGAGCTCAGTAGCTTCTTCTTTAATTTTGTCATCCTCTTTAATAGCCATGAGTTGTTTTCTTAAATCATTAGCATTTTTAACAAGCTGATTTTCTTTTTTAATATCTAAAACTCTGGTTTCGATAATTTTATCGATTTTTTTGATTTCATTTTCGATTTTTATTTTATCTCTTTTACCAGAAGACCATTCAAGGTTTTTAATTTCTTCATTAACCTTATTACGTTCTTTTTTATTAGCTTCAACATCTTTGTTGATTTCATTACGTTGGTCTCTGAATTCGATAGCTTTAGCTAAGTTTTCTTTTAAATCAGCATTTAATTGATCACGGATTTTACGTTGTTCTTTAGCTTCTCTGTTGAAAGATTCTCTTTCATCTGCAATTTTAGCAATGAGTTCTTCTCTTTCATCTTTTTGAGCTCTGACTCCTTCCATAGTGTCAGCTAAATCAAAATCAGGTTCAGGAAGACTATTCTTTTTAGATTTTTTAGCTTTTTTAGGTTTTTCTTCTTCAGATTCTTCTGCTTCTTCAGCAGGAGTTTCTTCAGCTACTTCTTCAACAACTTCTTCAGCTACTTCTTCAGCAGCTTGTTCTTCTTGGTTTTCAACAACTACTTCAGCAGTTTCTACTACTTCAGTTTCTTCTACAGCAACTTCTTTATCCACGTCAGCATCTCCTTCAGTGTTTTCAGAATTTAAATCAAGTATGACATCTAAGACATCAGTTAAATTACGAGTTTCTACAATAATATCTGCACTTTGTTTTAAAGCATTTTTTGCATTAAATGCAATTCCATACTTTGCAGCTTCAATCATAGAAATATCATTTGCTCCATCACCAACAGTAACACACTCCTCTAAAGTGTATCCTGCTTCATCTAAAAATTTAGATAGAACATCTAATTTTGAACCAGTTACTAATGGTCCGAACACTTCACCAGTTAAGAGACCATCCTCTTCACCAAGTGAATTTGTAAAAATATTTGTTACATTGAGTTTTTCCTTAATAGTATCGGCAATTACATCAAAACTACCACTTATAATAACTACATCAAAGCCATTTTCTTTTAAAGAACTTACAGCTTTTTCTGCTCCTGCCATAAGAGGCATTTTTTCAGCTAATTCTTTAATATCTTCAATAGAAGCTCCTTTAAGGAGTTTAACTCTTTGTTTAATGGATGTTTCGAAGTCTAATTCACCTTGCATTGCTTGCTCAGTGATTGCTGCAATTTGATCTTCAACATTAACTAATTTTCCAATCTCATCTATGCCCTCACCATCAATAATAACATTATCTAAGTCAAATACTACAAGTTTAATCAAACATATCACCAATTATATTAAGTCTAACTCGCTAAGTCTATCATAAGCATTTTCAACACCTAACTTAGCATCGGATTTGGTTTTAGCACCAGTACAAACTACTTTACCAGAACCAAATAATAATAAAACGACCTTAGGATCAGATAAACGATATACTAAACCAGGGAATTGTTCTGGTTCGTATTCAGTGTTTTCTAATTCTAAAGCAACTGCTTCTAAATTTAATGTGGATTGTAAATTTGCAGAAGCAACAATATTTTGGATTTTAATTTCAAAATCTTGAGGAATTTCAGTATCAATTTTCCTCATAAGATCAACAGTTTTTCTAATAGCTAACTTTGAATCATCAATAGATTTAGCACCAGTACAAACGAGTTTACCTGATGAGAAAATCAAAGCTGCAGTTTTAGGTTCTTTAAGTTTAAAAACTAAACCTGGAAACTGTTCTCTATTAAAATCGACTCCTTCTAATGCTTCAGCAACATCAGTAAGAACGATATCTTTACCGATACTAGCAGAAGCGACAATGTTCTCTATTTTTATATCAACATCGGTCAATTTAATACCTCCAAATCAAATTTAAAAAAAGTAAGTAAATATTTTAAAAAATTAATATAATTTTAATATTTTGATATTTTATTCTCACGTCTTGAAATATAATCTAATTTTATTAAAATTAGACAAATTCCATATGTACAATAAAAAATCTAAAAAAATACGAAAAACTTCGAGTAAAATTAATAAAATTTTTAATAAAATTTTTACTAATAAAATATATCATTTAAATAGTATATAAAGTTATTGTTTAAAAATAGTTTAAATAATAGAAATATTTTTTAAATTAAAACCATCTTAATCTAAACTCCACTTAAATTAAAAATAACAAATATTATTTTTAAATATCCTTTAAAAAAAATCACAAAGTTATTTTGAAAATGAATAATGAAAAATAAATAATGAAAATAAGTAATGAAAAATTCCCATATACTATAAATTAGAAACAAATAAATTCAAAATAATTAAAAAAGATAAAAAACTAAAAGACTAAACAACTAAAAAAAATAAAAGGTTAAATTATGATTGAAGTAGAAGTTAAAGCACGTATAGAAAGCTTTGAATCAATGAAAGAGAAATTAGATAATTTAAATGCAGAAAAAGTAAAAACAGAATATCAAGAAGATAGATACTTTAATAGTCCTGTAGTTAACTTTGTTGAAACAGATGAAGCACTAAGAATAAGAAAAACAAAAAGCGAAGACTATGAAAACTTATTCATAACATATAAAGGTCCTAAATTAGATAGCAAAAGTAAAACAAGAGAAGAAGTTGAAATGAAAATAGAAGATGAAAATAAATGTAGTAAAATATTTAAAAATTTAGGATTTAAAGAAGTTAGAACAGTAATTAAAAATAGAGATTATTATAAAATAGATAATTTTGAGATTAGTCTTGATGACATAGAAGGATTAGATCCATATATGGAAATCGAAGTAGTTTTAGAAGATAATTCTGATTACACAAAAGCTCAAGAAAATATATTCAAAATGTTTGAAAAATTAGGAATCACAGAAGGATTTGAAAGAACTTCTTATTTAGAGTTATTAGAAAACAAAGACAAAATATGTGAATAATATATGTATAATCATCAATAATAAAATAGAAATACCTAATAACAAAAAACTAAAACAAATAACAATCAACTAAACATAAAATATATATTATAATATATATAAAATATAAAAATGTTTAAATTAATTTAATTCGATGATTTTATAGATTGATGATTTTATAGATTAAATTATATTTAATT
>JAKSUF010000205.1 GCA_024409145.1 archaeon
CGAGACTATTAAAGGCCTATTGAAAGCGAGAAATAGAAAGGAATAAAAAATAAACTTAATAAAAAAATAGACTTAATAAAAAAAGAAACTTAATAAAAAACATAATATTAGAAAAACCTACTACTAAAAAACCATAAAAACAAAATTAATTAATATTATAATAAATATAATATTAATATTATAAAAAAGGTTTAGTTAATAAATAATACTAATCCTAATTTGAGATTATAAACATTATAAGGTTATCATATGGAAAATAAAAATATCGTCATTACAGGAGGATTAGGATTTATTGGGTCCCATATAGCAGATGAACTTGTAGATTCTAATAAAATAACTATAATTGATAATTTATATTCAGGAAAAATTGAAAATCTTAAAGACCCAAATCATCCAAATATTGAAATTATTGAAGAAGATTTAAATGAAGTAGATTTAGAAGAAATTCTTAAAGGAAAAGATTATATTTTTCATTTAGCTGCATTAGCTAGTGTTCCTGGAAGTGTTGAAGATCCTTTAGCATATAATAAAAATAATATTGATGCAACTGTTAAGTTATTAATTGCTGCTAAAAACCAAAATATTAAGAAAATCATTTTTTCATCATCTTCTGCAGTATATGGAGAAAATCCAAATATGCCCCTTAAAGAAAGTGAACCATATATGCCTTTATCCCCATATGCAAGCCAAAAAGCAAGTGGAGAATTATATTTAAATTCATTCTATGAAAGTTATGGTCTTAATTATGTTGCTCTTAGATACTTTAATGTTTTTGGACCAAAACAAGATGTTAATTCTCAATATGCAGCAGTGATTCCTAAATTTATTGATGCACTTACAAATAACAAACAAGCTGTAATTTATGGAGATGGAGAACAAAGTAGGGATTTCATTTATGTTAAAGATATTGTAAAAGCAAACATTGCAGCTTGTGAATCTGATTATAATGGAATAGTTAATGTAGCTAGTGGAAGTCCAATAACTATTAATCAACTTTATTCTATAGTAAAAGAAGTGTTAGAATCAGATTTAGAACCAGAATATTTAGATGAAAGAGCAGGAGATATTAAACATTCCTCAGCAGATATTAGTAATTTAAAAAATATTAATTTTAAACCAGATGCATCTAAATTTGAAGAACAACTCAGAGAAACAGTAAGATGGTTTAAGGATAAAAAATAATTAAACAATTAACTTTAAAAGATTAAAAAAGATTAAAAAAAAACTAAAATTTAACTAATTAAAAAAATAATTAAAAAATTAGAACTTTAACTAATTAAAAAAATAATTAAATGATTTAAATGAAAATAGAAGTTTTTGATACTACATTAAGAGATGGAGAACAAACTCCAGGAGTTAGTTTAACAAAGAATAAAAAACTTAGAATTGCTTCTAAATTAGATGAAATAGGTGTTAATTCAATAGAAGCAGGATCTGCAATTACCTCAAGTGGAGAGCGTGAATCTATAAAAGCTATTACATCACAGGGTTTTAAAAGTGAAATTGTTAGTTTTGCAAGAACCTTAAAACAAGATGTTGATTATTGTCTTGAATGTGATGTTGATGCTGTGAATATTGTAGTACCAACTTCAGATTTACATTTAAAATATAAACTTAAAAAAACCCAAGAAGATATATTAAATCAAGCTGTAGAAATAGTTAGTTATAGTAAAGATCATGGATTAAATGTTGAACTTTCTGCAGAAGATTCTACAAGAACAGATATTAATTTTTTAAAAAAGTTATTTAAATCTACAATAGAAGTAGGTGCAGATAGAATCTGCCCTTGTGATACTGTAGGAATTCTTAATCCCTTAAAGGCTTTTAGATTTTATAAAGAATTTAATGATTTAAATGTTCCAGTTAGTGCTCATTGCCATAATGATTTTGGATTAGCAGTAGCTAATACATTATCCGCTATTGAAGGAGGAGCAAGTAGATTTCATGGAACTATTAATGGTATAGGAGAACGTGCAGGGAATGCTGCAATCGAAGAAGTAGTTTTAGGTCTTGATACATTATATGCCAATAATAAAACTAATGAAAAAAAATACACTACAGATATCAAAATTAACCAAATTTATAATACTTCAAAATTAGTTTCAAGATTAACTGATGTATATCTTCAACCAAATAAAGCTATTGTTGGAGATAATGCATTTGCACATGAATCCGGAATTCATGCTGATGGAGTCAGTAAAAATTCAGCTACTTATGAACCAATCACACCGGAACTTGTTGGACATAGACGTAGATTCATTATAGGAAAACATGTGGGAAGAAGAGGTTTAAAAGAAAGATTAAATGAATTAGGTCTTGAAAGTGATGATAAACAAGTTTGTGAAATCTTTGATAAAATTAAAGACCTTGGAGATAAAGGAAAAACAGTGACAGATACTGATTTAGAAGCTATTGCAGAACAAGTTCTTGAAATTGATAATGAAAATAAGATTAAACTTGATGAAATTACAATTGTATCTGGAAATAAAATTAGACCTACAGCATCAATTAAACTTAATGTAGAAGATTCTGAAATAATTGAAGCAGATGTTGGTATTGGTCCTGTAGATGCAGCAATTAATGCACTTAATAAAGGAATTAATGATATTATTGATATAGAACTTTTAGAATTCCATGTAGATGCAATTACTGGAGGTACTGATGCATTGATTGATGTAATTGTTAGATTAAAACAAGGAGATCAAATAGTATCTGCAAGAAGTACTGAACCAGATATTATTAATGCAAGTGTAGAAGCTTATTTAAACGGTGTGAATCGTTTAATCGAAATTAGAAAGAAAAATCCTCAATTAAATTAAATTATTTAATTGAATTAGAAACAAAAATTACCAATTAAATTAAAAAAAAATAATGAAATAACTGAAATAAAAGCATAAACAATCAGATTAATAATTGTGATAAAAATGAAATATAATAATGAATTAGTTAAATTAGAAAATGTGAAAATACTTGGATATACTTCAGAAATAGAAAATATTCCAGAAATATTAAAAAAAGTAGATTCTATTAATCCAGAAAATAAAACAATTCAGTTAATAAATGCAGACGGAATTGCAGGTATAAAACATATTCAACACGGAATTATTCATGCAATAAAAGCTTTTGAAAGGGGAGAAAATTTAGCTAAAGATTTAGGTATTGAAATTTTACTTAGAACAAGTGGACAAAGACAAATTTCTAAAGCTTTTAATATACTTGGTCTTAAAGAAGGTAAAATGAATATTGCAATTGTAATGATAGATTGCTCAGATGATTTAGTCAATAAATTAGATACAATTTTTAATAGAAATGATAAAGTCTCTACATACAATAATCGAATGAAATTCTTTATAGAACATTCAAAAAATACAATTAATTATTTATACAATCATCCTAGTATTATTATTTATACTATTTTTAATGAAGGCTGGGGACAATTCAATGCAGATGAATTATACACACAATTTAAATCATTAGATGCATTTAGACTATATGATGCGACATCTGGTTGGTTTAAACAAAATAGTAGTGATTTTGACTCTGAACATGTTTATTTTAGAAATAAAAAGTTAAACATTAAAACAAGACCATTCTTATTATCTGAATGTGGTGGTT
>JAKSUF010000206.1 GCA_024409145.1 archaeon
CTCCACCCACCACAAAAAATAAAAAAATAATCCTCAAAAAGAGAATACTAATAAAAATATTAAATATAATAAAATGTATATTAAATATTATATCCTATTAAACTATTTAATAGAATCATAAATAATTTATAGTGTGATTATATGGCTATTTTGAGTGATATCGATTTAAAGAAATATATAGATGATAAAAAAATAGTAATTGATCCTTTAGAAGATGAAGAGCAAATTCAACCATCTTCAATAGATATGAGATTAGGTGATGAATTTAAAGTTTTTAAAGTTATTAGAAAACCTTATATTGACCCTAAAGACCAAGAAGACCTTGAATCTTATATGGAATCTACAGTAGTTCCAGAAGGAGAAGCATTTATTATTCATCCAAATGAATTTGCACTAGCTACTACTCATGAATATGTTAAAGTACCTGATGACTTAGTAGCACGTGTAGAAGGAAGATCATCAATGGGAAGATTAGGTGTAACAATGCATGTTACAGCAGGTTATATTGACCCAGGTTTTGAAGGTAGAATTACCCTTGAAATTTCTAATATTGGTGCAATGCCTGTTGCATTATACCCTGGTCAAAGAGTTTGCCAACTTGTTTTCGAAACTATGACAACTCCTGCTGAAAAACCTTATGGACACCCAGATAGAAATAGTAAATATATGGGACAAAAAAGTCCTGAAAGTAGTAGGATAAAATTAGACTATGAATTAAAAAAGCAATAAAAACATTCATAAATAGCTAATGAATAATAATACTAAAATTAATATTTAAGTACTATTTATTCCAGTAGTAACAGTTTTTAAAATTACTATGAGAATATGGAAGATAACTATAATAAAATAACTATCTTAAAAGTTTTATTAAAAATAAATAAACGAAAAATTAAAATTATGGAGATACTTATATGAATCATAAAAAAATGACCAACATAGCTACTAAAAGAGGTTTCTTATGGCCATCTTTTGAAATTTATTCAGGAGTTTCTGGATTTACTGATTATGGGCCTCTTGGTGCAAGTTTAAAAAATAATATTATGCAAAAATGGAGAAAACAATATATTGCAGGAGAAGGATTCTATGAAATAGAAGGACCTACTGTAATGCCTAAAGAAGTATTAAAAGCATCTGGACACGTAGATAACTTTACAGACCCAATGACCAAATGTGAAAGTTGTGGTGAAGTATACAGAGCAGACCACATCATTGAAGAAGCAATAGGTATGGATGTAGAAAGTTTAGAAAATGAAGAAATGGACAAAATTGTTTTAGAAAATAATATCAAATGTCCAGAATGTGGAGGAGACTTAGCAAACATTTGGAATTACAATTTAATGTTTAAAACACAAATTGGAGCTAAGGGAGACAAAGTAGGTTACATGAGACCAGAAACTGCACAAGGAATATTCATTTTATTCAAACGTTTATCTAGATTCTTTAAAAATAAACTTCCATTTGGAGCAGTACAACTTGGAAAAGCTTATAGGAATGAAATTTCTCCAAGACAAGGAGTGATTCGTCTTAGAGAATTCACCCAAGCAGAAGCTGAAATATTTTTAGATCCTGAAGACAAAACCCACCCAAGATTTAAAGATATCTTAAATGAAAAATTATATTTATCTTCCCAAGATGTTCAATTAAATAATAAACCAGTTTTAGAAATTACTGCTAAAGAAGCTCTTGAACAAAAAGTAGTATCTTCTGAAACTTTAATTTATCAATTATATCTTGCAAGAAAATTCTTAAAAGAACTTGGAATTCCAGATGAAGTTTTAAGATTCAGACAACATTTACCTGGAGAAATGGCACATTATGCATTAGACTGTTGGGATGTTGAATGTTACACTGACCAATATGGATGGGTAGAAATCATCGGAATAGCAGATAGAGGAAACTATGATTTAACTGCACATACCGAATTCAGTAATGATGAGTTAAGTATTTATAAAGAGTTTGATGAAGCTAAACTAGTTAAAAAAACTATTGTAAAACCTAACTTAAAACTCTTTGGTCCTGCATTCAAAGGAGATTCACCTAAAATTAAAACATATATTGAAAACTTAAGTGATGAAGAAGTTATTACATTAAAACAAGCTATTGATGATGAAGGTAAATTCATATTAGAATTAGATAATACTTTCGAAATCCAATCTGAACATTTAATTTTTGAAGAAGTTGAAGAAGAAGTAAAAGGAGAACGTATTATCCCTCATGTAATTGAGCCTTCATTTGGTATTGACCGTATTCTTTATTGTACTTTATTACATTCATTCCATGAAAAAGAAAATGAAGAAGATAAAGATTACTTCAAATTCCAAAGTGAAATAGCACCTATCCAAGTTAGTGTATTCCCATTAATGAACAAAGAAGGTCTTGGAGAAATAGCAGAAGACATCACTAAAGAATTACGTGAAAATGGTTTTACTGTTGACCTTGATACTTCTGGAACTATTGGAAAAAGATATGCAAGAGCAGATGAAGTAGGTGTTCCAATAGCTATTACTGTAGACTTTGATACTAAAGAAGACAATACAGTAACTATAAGAGATAGAGATACTGAAGAACAAGAAAGAGTTAATATTGAAGAATTAAAAGATATAATTAAATCAAAACTTTAACTCAAAATATAATTAGATTAAGAATTGGAGTTAAGCTCCATAATCTTAATCTTAATCCTAATCTTAATCTTAATCCTAATCTTAATCTTAACCTCCAAATTCAAAAACCAATCACGGAAAAAATAACAAAGTAAAATAAAATTTCACCATTAAATTATAAAACTTTAATTGAATCTTCAATATAAAAATCTAAAAGTTTTTTTGACCAAATACTACCCGCTTCTGTTTTTTCTACAAACATAATAGAATCATCAAAATGCCCATCATTAAAAAATAAACTTAAAGTAGTAAATTTATCCCCAAAACTTAAAAAAACATTTAAATCACCAGAATATTTCCAAATAGAAATATTATGATTTTTAGCAAGTATAGCAAATTTACGCATATAACCAGATTTCTTTATAGATTTCAAAATATCATTAGTAGTTAATAATCTTAACTCAAAATTTTCACTTGATTTAATAACCTCTAAAATAGCATCTAAATGAATTTCTGAAAAAATGGGTAAAATAATATTTAACTTATTAACTTTATTAATAATATCTAAATATTCATTTAAAGGTTTTGAGAAATCAGATTCATCAGAACATACATACTCCCCATTAACTAAGAAATAAACTTCACTAATCAAAGATTTAGGAATTAATTTAAATGAATGATCAGAAATAAACTTTTGACCTTGATTAATGAAATAAAGATTAGAAAGAAATTTATACATAACAAGTGCAAAAATATGACCTCTAGAAGTTAAATAATAATATTTTCCAACTTTATTCACTAAATTCAATAAAATCAACTCATGTAATGAATGTAACAATGTAGAAGCAGGTTTATCTAAAATACCTCTTAAAGAATCCACATTCTGCTCATTATTAAATAAAATCATTAAAATCTTAGAACGCATCCTAGAATTAAGAATAAATCTTAATTCTTCAAAATCACTATCATAATTAATCATATTAGTTTCTCCATATAGTTTACTAG
>JAKSUF010000207.1 GCA_024409145.1 archaeon
TTGTATTTTTATGATTCTTTACTATTTTTTATTTATATTATTTATTTGAGTATTGGATATTTTTATAATTTTTAGGTGTTTATATGATTTTATATTTTACAGGTACGGGTAATAGTCGTTATCTAGCTGAAGGTATAGCTAAATTAACTGAAGATGATGAAATAATTTCTATTAATGAGTTTATTAAAACAAAATCTGGTGGAAAGTTTGAAAGTGATAAACCATTTGTTTTTGTAGCTCCAGTTTATGCTTGGAAAATTCCAAGAGTTATGTCTAAGTTCATCAAAAATAGTGAATTTATTGGGTCTAACCAAGCATATCTTATTGTTAATTTTGGGTCACTTCCTTCTGGGACTTATGCTCATGCTAAAGAAGATTTTAAAGAAGCAGGTCTTGAAATTAAAGGTTTTGCTGGTCTTAAAATGCCTGAGAATTATATTGCAGTATTTGAAGCTCCAAGTATTGAAGAATCAAATAAAATTATTTCTAATGCAAGAGATATGATTTTTGAAATAGCTGATTCAATTAAAAATGGAAATTCTTTCTTTATTCGTTCAGGTAAGTTTTATGATAAAGCATTATCTTCTGTATTAAATTCTATATTTTATAAATTTGTATTATCTTCTAAAGGTTTCCATAGTTTAGATAATTGTAATGCTTGTGGAAAATGTGTTAGATTATGTCCATTAAATTGTATTGAACTTGTAGATAATAAACCTAAATGGGATGGTAAATGTACTCATTGTATGGCATGTATCTGTGCTTGTCCAAAAGAGGCTATTGAATATAAGAATAATTCTAAAGGTAAACGAAGATATTATTTAAGGGATGAATTTAAAATATAATATCAATTTAATATATTGTGTTGTTGTTATTATGATTATATATTTTAGTGGAACAGGTAACAGTCGTTATGTTGCAGAAGGTTTATCTCAGATTTTAGATGATAAATTAGTTTCTGCATCAGATTTAATGAAAGTTAAAGATAAAGAAACATTTAATTCAGAGAAACCTTTTGTGTTTGTAGGGCCAGTTTATGCTTGGAGACTTCCTAAAGTATTTCGTAAATTTATTAGGGAAAGTATATTTTTAGGTCCTCGTAATGCTTATGTTGTGGTAACTTGTGGTTTATCTCCTGCAGATACTTATGGTTCAATCAAAGCAGATTTAAAAAGAGTTGGTCTTAATGTTAAAGGTTTCTCTTATATTAAAATGCCTGCAAATTATATAGCTATGTATAATCCTCCTAATAAGGAAAAATCTAAGGAAATTGTTAAAAATGGTCATAATAAAGTAATTGAAATTGGTGAAAAAATTAAAAATGGCGAGTCTTTTATAGATTCTCCATCTAATGCTAAATCTAAATTCTTATCCATTTTCGCTTATCAGTTTTCAAATCTTATGTTTCGTTCTAAGAAATTTAAAGTTTCTGAAGATTGTGTTGGATGTGGATCCTGTGCATTACTTTGTCCATTTGAATCTATTCAAATTATAAATAATAAACCTTCTTGGAATGGTAAATGTACTCATTGTATGGCATGTATTAGTGTGTGTCCTACTCAAGCTATTGATTATGGTGAAAAAACTAAAGGAAGGAATAGATATTTCTTAAAAGATAAATTTTAGATTTTTATTTTGTTAATTTAATACTTTAGTTATGGTGGTTATATGGATTATAAAAGATGTGGGAATCAAATTGTTCTTAGATTAGATAAAGGGGATGAACTTTTATCTTCAATTAAAGAACTTGCAGATAAAGAGTCTATTTCTTCAGCAAGTATTATTGGTATTGGTGCTTCAGATAAGTTTTCATTATATAATTTTGATGAAGATAAACCTGATGTTGATGAAAGAAATTTTAATGAACTTCATGATATCTCAAATTTCACAGGTAATCTCTCTGTTTTAAATGGTGAGAACTTTGTACATATGCATATGACCTGTGTAGATAAGTATGGTAATGTTTCGGCAGGACATGTTTTAAATTGTATTATTTCACATACTGCTGAGATTTTTATCACAGTATTTGATATTAGTATTAATCGTTGTTATGATGATGAATTTGATATTGAAGTTTTTGATTTTTAGCATGTTATTTAATATATTTTCTATGTTTGGAGTTCAGTTGTATGGTAAAAAGAGTAATTAAAAAGAATGGGGATGAAATTTTTCCTCTTGGAATGGGATGTATGCGTCTTCCAACTAAAAATGGATCTATAGATAAAGAATTAGCTAAAAATTATGTTCTTTGGGGAATAGATAATGGTGTAAATTATCTAGATACTGCTTATCCTTATCATAATGGAGGGAGTGAATCTTTTTTAGGTGAGATTTTAAATACTAAAGATAAAAATGGTATAACTTATAGGGATAAGGTTAAGTTAGCTACTAAATTACCTTCTTGGTTAGTTAAATCAAAAGAGGATATGTATGCTTTTTTGGATGAACAATTATCTAGGTTACAAACGGATTGTATAGATTATTATTTTGTCCATAATGTTGATTTAACTGCAATTAATCGTCTTCAAGGTTTGGGGCTTAATGATTTCTTATTAGAATCTAAAGCTAAAGGTAAGATTAAAAATATTGGATTTTCTTATCATGGGTCTCATGAAGAGTTTAATGAATCTGTTGACTCTTTTGATTGGGATATGGTACTTATACAATATAATTATTTAGATACTAATATTCAAGCAGGTTATTCTGGTATGCAATATGCATATTCAAAAGATTTGGCTATATTTGTAATGGAACCTTTAAAAGGGGGTTTACTTGCAGGTGAAGTTCCAAAGCCTGCAGAAGATATCTTTAAAGCAGCAGATAGAAACCGGTCTAATGTCGATTGGGCTATAAGTTGGATTTTAAATCATGAAGAAGTAACTTGTGTTTTATCTGGTATGGGTAGTATGGATGAAATGCAAGAGAATTTAGCTATTGCTAATAGGGTTAAAGCTAATTCTTTTACTGATGATGAATTAAGTACTGTTAATAAAGTTCAAGAGATTATCCAATCACTACTTAAAATTAATTGTACTGCATGTGGATATTGTTTACCATGTCCTAAAGGAGTTAATATTCCCGAATGTTTTAAAATTTATAATGAAAAGTTTTTGTTTAATAAAAAAGGTATTGGTCCAATTTCTAATTCTTTCGTTAAATATATGACAATTTTAGCAGGAATTACAAATAAGGATGCTACTGCAGGTCTTTGTAATGAGTGTGGTAGATGTATGAGACATTGTCCTCAGTCTATTGATATTCCTAATGAGTTAAAAACTGTTAAAAAAGAGTTTGAAAAACCTGGATTTAAATATCAAGTTTCATTTATTAAAAATATTGGTTTACCTTTTGCTACAAAAGTCTCAAAATTTTTAGACTTTTTTAAAGGTATGTAAGTATTGTTATCTTTAATATCAATACTTTTTTTATTTTATTTATTTTTTTATTTTACTTATTTTTGGGATTGTTTTTTTGTTATTATTTTGGTTATTATTTATTCATGTTTTGTTCTTTTTATATTCGTTTTATTTTTTTAGATTATTCAATTAATAATTATTTAA
>JAKSUF010000208.1 GCA_024409145.1 archaeon
CCCCAAACCCCAAACCCCAAACCCCAAACCCCAAACCCCTTAAGATTTTTTAAAATAAAGAATTAAAAAAGGGATTTTTTAAAATTTAATTTATTTCGAAATAATTTATTGTCAGAATAATAATTTCTTTAAGAATGAGGCTATACTATAGAATCCATTAGGTTATTATTCTTACTATATTAGCTTTCTTCTATTAGCTGGCTTAGTTGCTTCTACTACCTTAACTTCAGTCTTTTCTACCTTTTCTTCCTTTGGTTTTTCAGCTGCTGGCTTTTCTGCAGCTTATTTAACTTCTTTAGCTAATTATTTCTCCTTTTATTCATTCTATATCTCTAAAATGTATTATTCTTCCTTGGTCAAAAATTCCTTAACATTATAAGCTTAGTATAGTTTTTGCTTTTCTAAGATGATATCCAATGGTGACATTTGTTTTTATACTTGTTTGACTTCTGGCCTCATTAATCCGTATCCTTTATTAACTGTTTCATTGAATCCTTCGACTATTCCATTGGTAGCCTATAAAACATCTCTAAGGACATACATATCGAATTTCTCAGTCTTTCTTGGCTTGGCTTCGCTTTTAACTCTGATATTCAAATTAAAGTTCATAAGTTTGGAAACAGCAATTGGATTGAATCCACTGTCTATTCCTATTGTTGTCTCTAAGTTCTAATAATCTATTTACTTATCTTATACTCTATAAATCATTTAAGCTTATTTAATCTCATCGATTGCTCCAACATTTTAATTAGTTAATAACATTGTCTTAGTATTAGCCAATTATTTTGTCATGTTAGTAATAAATTCTTTGTTCCTTTCTAATGCGGATGGTTCGACTACCTTTTATTCAGCTGGCTTCTCTTCTAATACTCTCTTTGTTTTATCTTTTGGTTATTCAGGCTTGGCTTCTGGCTTTGGAGCTTCTTCTTTCTTTTCTGGTTATGGCTCCTCCTTTTTCTTTTCTTCTACTTTCTTTGGCTTTTCATTTAAGTCATATAAATCGCCAGTCTTAATATACAATCCATTGTATCTTAAAACATTGATAAGGTTGGTCTTGATTTATTACAAGGCATTGATAGATCCATCGAATAGGTCAGAAGGCTTTGAAATGCTGAATTTAGCGCAGCTTTCATTGCAAGAGGCTGGGTCTTAAGTAGTCATACATTGGATGGCAGCCTTTGTTTCAGGGGGGTAGAACAAAGTGAATGGATCATTAAGGAAGTTCTTCTATTTGAACATGTCTCCATCAGTTGAGAAGCATTTAGAATAGTAATAGATCTTATGAATCAAGTTCTTGAATGAGAAGAATCTGAACTTGAAATAGTTGGGATATTAAGCATAGATATCATTGCAGAATGATTATGTAATCTTAAATTTGTTTCCTGGTAAGAAATATTATTATGAGTCTTTAGAACAGATGGCACAGTATAATGTTTATTTTAATTACATCAATTTCATGTTTTCTTATTTAGCGACTTCCATTTCTTCAATCAATTATTTGATGTCTATCTATGATAATAGCTTATATAAATCAGTGCAGTAGCCATATTTAGACTTAGAGAATACTGCTTTCTTAATTAATGAATGCTCGAAGGCGAATTTGCATAATTTCTTTCCTTTTGTTTTCTTGATGAATATTTCTGGCACTTTATAAGCCATGGATTAATAGATAACAGAGGCTGGCTCTTCAAATTTCAAAATGTTAGTAATGGCTAGATCATTTATTTCCTAAGAAGACTTAGCGAATACTAAATTCAAGTGTTCTTTAATGTCTTCAACCATTTTTTCACTTAATACTTTCTTTTCATGTAAGAATTCATCAGGGTTTTCATCAGAATTAACTTTCTTATCATCTTCTTTCTTTTCTTCTGGCTTCTTATCATCTTTCTTTGGTTCTTCTTTCTTTTCTTATAGTTATCTCTTTTTCTTATCTTTCTTTTCTTCTTTCTTCTTTGGCTCTTCTTTTTTATTTTTTGGTTTTTTATGATCTTTCTTTTTGTTATCTTTATTATTATTATCTTTTTTCTTATCTTTCTTATCTTTCTTGTCTTTCTTATCTTTTTTATCTTTCTTTTCTTCTTTTTCTTTCTTTTCCTTCTTTTCTTTAATAGACTTGAACTTATAATTTTCCTTATAGTCAATAAGTAATTTCATGGATAAGGTCATATCCTTGATTGGTTCAGACATTTCTTCCATTAATAAGTTTTATTCATTGACATTCATTTAGTACATGAAGAATAAAACAATTTTCATTTTCATTGAGTCCTTAACTTCCTTTAAAGCTTCTAATATTACTTTACTGTTTATTCTCTTTATTACTTTTCTATACAAAGAGGTGTAAGTAGCATCAATTGTATTTTCAGATTATTAAATAGATTATAATAAGATTGTGTTATATTGATCAATGATAGTTTATACAATAGAGTTTTATTTATCTAATTCTTCATATTATAATAAAGTAGCGAAATAAATAACGAAGTTATTATTATTCAATAATTCTTCTTTAACACTATCTAATAAAGTGTTAACAGCTTCTTTTTATTTATCATCTTTAAACTTAAGGGTTTATTAGAAGGCATCACTCATTAATTAGATGAAGTAATTTTTGCCACCAATAGCTGCAGATAAAATA
The DNA here is from genome assembly GCA_024409145.1 of archaeon. Taxonomy (GTDB): domain Archaea; phylum Methanobacteriota; class Methanobacteria; order Methanobacteriales; family Methanobacteriaceae; genus Methanobrevibacter. The sequence continues at coordinate 2,633 of JAKSUF010000208.1, forward strand.
ACCATCAATTCCTAATATTTAGGTAATACTTCATCAAATGATTAGCTCAATATATTTAAGAATACCATGTTCTTCTCTTTTTTTTTTTTTTTTTTTTTCTTATCTGTTTCTTTCTTGGCTTCATCTTCGAATTCTTCCATTGGCTTAATAACTTCTATTACTTTATCTTACTTGATATTTTTAACCATGAAGGTGGTCAATAAAGAAATGATAGCTTCTTTCTATTTATCGAAAGTGGTTCCACTTTAATAAGAGAATAATAATTAGATCACATTATCCTTATTTAATTCTTCTATTAATGCTTTTCTCAATATTTAGTAATTGTCTATTTTCTTATGAGCATCAGTCATGCTTATTTTCTTTAAGATTACTTTAGATAATTGAGAATAGAAAAGAGTTTATAACTTATAATAATCGAATCCTTGTTATTATTAGATAAGGTTAAGATATTTACTATTGAAGCATTATTCCTTGTATTGTTTTTTCCAATCGAAAACAGTTTGGTGATATTGGATTTAAGAAGGATCCAATTTTTGAATAGATCCGAATAGATCAATAATAGATTAGTAATTAGTCCATAAGTTATTAATATAGTTTTACATTTTAGGCTAGGTGTATTAATTCCATAGTTTTTATATTTTAACTTCATCGACTAATGAACAACAGTTATTCTCGCTCTCAATAGGGCAAATAGTCATTTTTGGTGGTTATTTTCCTTTTTTGACTCCCATTAATTAGAAGGGTAATAATACTTCTTTTCTACAAGCAGATTATTAAGGCTCTTTTGGCTTTTCTTATTTATCATTTTTGGCTTCCTAATTATTTTTACCAGCAGCATCAGCTTATTCTTGTTTCTTTTCATCTTCTAATCTTCTTTAATAATTTTTCTGATAATAATTATTCATTCTTTAATTA
>JAKSUF010000209.1 GCA_024409145.1 archaeon
TAGAATAAAAAATAAACTTAAAGATAATTAAAAAAAAATAAAAAATAAAAAAATAATTAATAAAATACTAAAACAAGAATAGAAAATAATTAAAAATCTTTAAGAAATAATCTTAAAGACCTAATTTTTCTGGGAAATAAGTGTCTACAACATATTCTAACCCATATTTAGAGAAAGATTGTTGTTCGGCTTTTTTCCCAATTTTAAGCATTTTCTTAATTTCAGTTTGCCAGAAATCTGTTTTATACCTAGGGTCCTTGGATAATTCCTTCAATCTTAAAACATCAATATCCTTAAGAGGATCAGTAGGAAGTTCATATTCAATAATATCACTTGCAGTTACTCCTAAAAATTTAGCATTTGGAGTAGCCAATTCATGATTTACATGAGCTAATTTTGCACTACCAGAAATAATAACTTGTGCAATATGGAATCCCCAAGGGTCTCCGTCGTTACAGATATAAACAGGAAGGCCTAATTCTTCGTTAACTCTTTTAATGAAACGTCTAGTAGCCCTAGCCGCTTGACCTTTAAGACCTACAATTAAACAATTGTATCTTTTAAATGCATTTTCTTGAACTAATCTATGAAACATCCCCATAGTTTCCACTGCAAGAACAAATTCAGCATTACAATCTAAGAGTTCTACTTGGTCAATAGTTGGAGAAATAGTATATCCAGATTTTCCTGCTTTCATTGCATTAATTTCAAACTCCCCATCTAAAAGAGTAATATCTCCATAAACAGAAGCACCATCTTCCTCAGGCATTAATCCTAAATCTTCACGAGTAACACCTAATGCAACTTCTAAATCTTCACCAACAGTGTTTGATTCTTGTTGTGTATTAAATTCAATACCCCAACCTTCAGAAATATAATACATCTCCCTGATAGTTGCAGTTTTATCTCTTAATACTAAATCTTTACAGAAATTAGCAGTATAAACCATTTGACCTAACTTTCTAATCTGTTTTACATTACCAAGAGACCTTTTACCTTTCCTATCTCCTAGAATATAATATCTTTTATCTGGATCATAAACAATATTTCCAGTACCTCTAGAAGGAATTTTAAGAACAGGAACTTTACTTTTTTCAATTTCCTCAACGATTTCTTCACCAAAACCTTTAAGTTTATTAAAGGTATATTTTTTTCTTTGTTCTCTATGAGTATGTTCATGTTTAGCTTCTGCCATAATCTATTCCTCCTCAGTTAGAGTTGTTTGATCATTTTTAGTTTTTTTACCTTTTTTCTTTTTAGCAGAAAGTTCTTTTTCTTCTTGTATAATATCATCAAAGTCAGATTTATTCAAATCTTCAGTACGGGAAGAATGTTCTGCATCTACAGTATGACCAAATTCATCAAGTTCATCAATTAATGAATCTACAAGTTCTTCCTCTTCTAAATCATCATCTTCAACTTTTTCACCCATTAATTCAGCTAAAGCCCTTCTAGTTACTTTAGCAAGAACAGGTTTATAATCAGGAACATTAGTTTCAGCTAAATTAGCTGCTTCTTCAATAATAACTGGAACTAAATCTTCAAAGATTTTAGATCTCATTGCTTTTTCTTTTTCAGCTCTTTTAGACCTTAAATGTTTTTGAAGTTTTCTAGCAATTTTCATAGTAGCTTGTCTAATTTCATGAACTATTTCTGGTTCTGGAGCTACACTCTGTTTTCCAGTAGATAAATAAGGCACTTGAGTTGAAACAATATTTACAAACAAGGTAATTGGAGTATTATCTAAATCTCTAAGACCATATCTTCTCCAATCGATTGATTTTAAAGCTTCAGTAATAGCACAGCTTCCTTGATCAAAAGTTAAAGGAACTCTGTTTGCAAATCTTAGAATTTCAGATTTTCTTTGTTCATTAATAACTCTACCAGCATCCCCACCATAAGCAATACCTGCTTCTACAATAAATGCAACACCACCTTTATAAGTTACAGGTTTTCTTGTAATAGTAGTTATAAACTCAGGTTTAAGAATTAATCTCATACCTTTTTCAATTTGTTCTTCACCAATAGGTATAAGACCATCAGATGGAGGAGCCATAAACTTCATCTTATCAAAAGCTTTAACAATAGCTTCTGCTTCAGACCAAGCCATACTTTTAGGACGCTTTTTCATATCAATATTAGTAAGCTCCTCAAGTTCTTTAATCTTTTTACTAGACATTCTAGATAAAGAACTCATGAGTAAACTTTTAAAGTTACGTTTATCAGTAAATTTAGCCATTGTAACAATATCATCAGCAGTTACCCCTTTAGGATGAGGTAAAACTTCTTTTGGAAGAACTGGAACAATTTCAGCAGCTCTTTTAAATATATATTTATGTCCACTTGGGTCCCTAAATGTAATTTTTGCATGAGGGTTAGCAATCATAGTTCTACGAATATATTCAAAAGCACCTTGTTCAGCTAAAGAATAGGATACTTCTTTGAAATGAAGTTGGATACAAACACCAGTACTTTCAGGAGTAAATCTTTCTTTTTTAATTAAATCCCCTTTGTTCTGTTTTACATCCATTTTAAATTTCATCTTGACTCCTTTAAGCTCACCATTTTCTTTATAACCAGAAATAACATGAGTAGCTTCACCAGTAGTCATTTGAGATAAAAGTACACAACCACTACAACCTAAACCTTGTTGCCCTCTTGATTGAATATTTCTAAATTTAGAACCTGCAAACATTATACAGTATACTCTCATAACAAAATCTTCAGGAATACCTGGACCATTATCAGAATGTCTTAAAATATAATGATCTTTACCTACTCTACGTAAGTCAATTTTAATTTCAGGAAGAATACCTGCTTCTTCTGCTGCATCAAAACTGTTAGTGATTAATTCGTGGAAAACAATAGTTAAAGACCTAATTTTTCCAGAAAATCCTAACATTTGTTTATTTTTTCTGAAGAACTCTGAAGGTGTTAATTCACTAAAATTTTCAAAGAGTTCATTAGCTTGTTGAGACAAATTTAACCTCCTTTTATTAGAATAATCATTTAAATACCATAATACAATTGAATAAATTAAATAATATAATCAACGAACAATAAAATTAACATATACTCAAAGAATCCGATAGAATAATGAAAATTAATTTAAAACAAAGAATGATATTTAAAATAGTAAATTTAAAAAATATTTATAAATAGTAAAAAATACTAAAAACATAGTATTTTATCCACTACATATATCTATATTTATTAAAGTATATAAAGTTTTAACAATAAATTAAAAAATTAATATAGAAGACACATTAATACATGTAAAAATTGAGTATAAATTAAGTTTAATAACAGTCAAATTAAAATACCATATCAAAATATTAAAACATACATATGTATTAAAAAATATAATGCTAAAAATATGAATAAATAAAATACTGACAATAAAATAATAAATTTTAAATTAATAGATATAATTTCATACATTATATCAAAACAATGACAATAAAGAAAAAATAAAATAAAAATAAAAGAAAAATTCAAGAAAAAATAAAAAGATAACAAA
>JAKSUF010000021.1 GCA_024409145.1 archaeon
ATATTTCGTTAATTATTATTTCATTGGATTTTAAATTTTTATATTTTTCATAAAATTAACATGATTTATGTATTTTTCTAAAACTTCTTCAATACTCCCTTCATCATCAACTAATTTTAAACCTGCATTTTTTGCATAAATTCCACTTTTTCCTCCATGTTGAAGAGAAATAACAACATCACAATCAGATATTTCACTTATTATCTTTTGGTTTTGATGCTTGGATTCTATGTCTATGTCTATAGTTCTATGTTCTATAAATTTAGTCTCATTTTTTTCTTCATCAAAATTGTAAATATATAATGAATTAGACTTACCAAAGTGAGTATCTACAGTTTTACCATTTCTTGATGCTATTGCTATTATCATTTTTTCCCCTTTTTTTCTATTATAATTAAATTATTTACATGCTTTTATTATACTTACTTATTCTGGGATTAATCAATCTATTTAGTTATTTCTCATATAACATTTCTTCAATTAATTGATTATCTTCATTGTAAGTTTTACAATTCATGATTATAAATACCTCGTCCATTTGTTTTATAACCATTTCTTCATCAGGAATCAATGTATCTCCATCTCTAACTATTGAAACAACTAATGCAGTTTGAGGTAATGGTAAATCCCAAACTTTTTCACCTATATATTCACAGTCTAATGGGATAATATATTCTCCAAGGATACTCTTACTTTCATCTAAATTAATTGTTTTCTTGTCTTTTAATATTCTGTCTAATATAGCTTCATATATTCCTTTATTTCCAAGTAATGTTGGAATAGTATATGCAAGTAAGGTTACTATAACAATTCCTACGAGGGATGTTGAAATACCTCCCATTTCAGATACTAGTATTATTGCAGTAATTGGGGTCCTTACAGAACTTGCAAGCATCGCAGCCATAGCTATAAATATTATTTGATATGCAATTAATGGATCTAATCCAAAAATACTAGTTATTATAATACTAAATATTGCTCCAATATATGCTCCAATTACTAATACTGGATAAAATATTCCTCCAGGAGTTCCTGATCCAAAACAAAATGCAAGTAATAGATATTTCACGATTAGTAATGTTATTAAAACAGATAATGGTGGGATGCTCACTTCAAGGAGGTACATCATTTTATGCCCTCCTCCAAGAGTATCTGGTAAGAAGAAACCAACAATTCCTGTAATAATAAATGTAATTGCAAATCTTAATTCTAAAGGTACTTTATCAAATTTATCCCAAAATTCTGCAGATTTTATAAGTCCTGTATTATAAATATATCCTGCAATTCCCATTATAACTCCTAAAATTATTAAAATCCAGTAATAATTCAATGGTATATTTATAGGAGTAAATGTGAATAGAGGGCTTTGTCCAAAGAAACACTTTGCTATAAAATCAGATATAACTACTGCAATAAGACCTACAAATACTATGCTTTTATCAAAACTTTTACTGAATGTTTCAATCGTAAATAGTACTCCGGCAATTGGTGCATTAAATGTAGCTGCTATTCCTGCACCACTTCCACAGATTATTAATCTATTTTCATCTGTTTTTGAAGTTTTTAACTTTTTAGAAACTCCTTTTGCAGCCATAGCTCCTAATTGTACTGAGGGTCCTTCTCTTCCTAAGGGTAATCCTGCAAGAATTGCAAGTGTTCCTCCAATAAATTTACTAATTAATACTTTCCACCAACTAGTTTCATAATATCCTTTAAGTTCACCAATTACTTGAGGTATTCCACTTCCTTTACTTATGGGTTCCCATTTCATCAGTGTTGCAGTAATTACTCCAAGGATTGCTAATATAATAAACCATAATATGGTTAATAATAAATCTCCTTTAATGGAAGATAATATTGAAAAAAAGATATTTTCAGAATTACTAAGTGCATATCTATATAATGAAACAACCAGTCCTGATGCAATCCCTATTAAAATGGCTTCGATTACTAATCTAATTGTATATCTTGAGTCTTTTAAAAGTGGTCCATAAGTTTTTTTCATCATTTTCATTTTACCACATCTTAATAACTCTTAATGTTATGAATAAAAATAGTTATTAGATTAATTATGAAATTAATCTAATTTAGGTTACTTGTTTTATTTTTTATTAATTTAGTTTTTAATTAATAATTTTTTATTAATTTAGTTTTTAATTAATAATTTTTTATTAATTTAGTTTCTAGTCATTATTTTTTTTATTCTTTGATTTTATTAATCAATTTTCCTACATTCTCTCCAAAGATTTTGATTGTAGTCATCCCTTCTTCATCTTCTTTCGCACTACCTTCAGGACCTGCAAATACCATATTCCAATAGTTTGATCCTGGAATTATCATACCATTAATAGCAAAGAACATTGTCATTTCTTGTAAAGTTATGGTTTGTCCACCTCTTCTTGCAACTGTAATAGGTCCACCTACCATCCAATCTAAGAATTTGTCAGTTCCTCTAGAAACCTTACCGATTCTTTGTAATGCTGCCATAATATCTCCACGTGCAGTACCAAAGTAAACTGGTGCTGCTGGGATAAATCCGTCAGCTTCTCTTATTTTTGTGATAATTTCATCTAAACCATCATTTAAAACACAGTTCTTAGTTTCTGCACATTTTCCACAAGCTATACAAGATTGAATTTTTTTACCTCTTAAAGTTAAAATTTCGGTTTCAACACCTTGTGATTCAATAGCTTCACTACATACTTTTAAAATATCTACAGTATTACTATTTGCTCTAGGACTTCCGCTTAATAAAATTACTTTTGCCATTTATATTTCTCCTTTATTTATATTTAGATTTTAATTTATATTAAATAAATTCATATTAAATAAAATTATATTAAATAATTAATATTATCTTATAATTCCTCCAAATCCTTGGACTAATAATTTACATTCATTAATAGATTCTAAACTTAATCCAGATACTTCAAAAGTATAACTTATAGAGTTTTTTTCAATTTGTGGTCCGGTATAAGATTCTTTAAGTTTTATATCTGTAATATCATCTACTTTATTCAGTGTCTTTTCAATAATCTCTTGGTTTGAAGTTTTAGGGAAAATACAACTAATTGATTTTGTATAAATTTTTTGATTTTTTATTTTCCATTGGAATATTTCATCTTTATTTAAGACTTTTACATTAGCTATTTTTAAAGTAGTTGTCTTTTTTGATGATTTTATTCTAAGAGAATCCATATTAATATCTTCTAATATTCCAATATGGACTTTTCTAGAGTAAATATGTTCAAGACCGATTTCTTCTCCAATTGAATCTTGTAATGTTGTAAACTCTTGTGTAAGTGAGTTAATAGCTTTATCACTTCTACCTAATGCATTTTGAATATCTCCCATATTTTTTGTTGCTCTAATTGCTATATCAACAAATTTATCTTCATCTTCATTGGTTAAGGATTCTTTTAATTCATTTACAGAATCTGCAAATGCTTGACGTATACGTTCTCCACTTTTATTCTCGTATTGTATGGAGTAAGTAAGATATGGGTTTTGAGATACAATTCTTGCAATTGTATCAATCATAAGATTATAAATAGGACTTTCATAGTCTTCTGTATCTTTGATATTGATTTTCATTTTTTCAATAGCTGATGCAGTAGAAATATATGCAAAGTGTGTTAAAACTTGTACAATTCCCATCATATCATCATGGTGTTTTGGACTAGTTTCAATAATTCTCATCTTTTTCTCAGATAAATAATTATAAACTCTAGGGTACCATTTTCCTTTTGAAATAGGGGTTAATACTATTACCTGCCCATTAAAACTATTAGTTCTTGGACCAAAAACTGGGTGTGTTGGAATGAATTCAAATGAATTTCCATTCTCTTTTAAACACTCTTCCATTGTATATGATGGGCCTTCCTTAACAGATGTAACATCTACCATTAATGAATCCTGTTTCATATGTGGTGCTAATTCTTTTATAACATTTATTGTACTAGCTATTGGTACTGATATGATTACAATGTCACTACTTTCTGTAACTTTTATGTTGTCATTTGAATAATTAACTCCTAACTCTTCACTCACTTTTAATCCAGTGGATTCATCTCTTCCAGTTATAGTAACTTCAAAATTGTCTTGTTTAAGGTATTTTGCTAAGGTTTTACCTAAACCTCTTGTTCCACCAATAACTCCGATTTTCATAGTAAGTTCTCTCCAAGTTTGATTTTTTTAGATTCAATATTTTTATAATACTAATAATAATTTGTTAATAATTTTATTTTTTTAATAATTTATTCTATTTTATGGTTATATGATATTCTATATGTATTGCTTAATTATATATAAGTTTAAGATTATATTATCTATTAAATATTTGTCTATTTATTATTATATTGATTATTTTAAGTATGGTGAAATAATGAAAATTACTTATCAAGATAAAAAACAAGGGTTGATGTCTCTTCTTCCTGAAACATTGGATGATTTGTGGCATTTATCTCATATAGTTGCTGAAGGAGATATAGTTTCATCTAAAACAACTAGGAGAATTCAAGATACTTCTGGAGATAAAATAAGAAATGATCGTGGAGTTAAGAAAACATTTACCTTAGGAGTTCTTGTTGAAAGTGTGAGTTTTCACATGTTTACAGGTAAGCTTCGTATTATAGGTTCAATTGTTAAAGGTCCTGAAGATTTAATTCCTATGGGTTCACATCATACTATTGAAGCTAAGTTAAATGTTCCTTTAAAAATACAAAAAGATAAATGGTCTAAATATGTATTGAACAGAATTAATCAAGCTATTGAATCTTCTAAGAAATTATCTGCAATTATTATTTCTATAGATGATGAAACTGCAGATTTGGGACTTATGAAACAATTTGGTATTGAATATTATGGTCCTATACTTGCTAATGTTTCAGGAAAACATTATGCATCTAAAAATAGACAAAAAAATATTGATAAATTTTATCAAAATATTGTTGATTCTCTTTTCAAATTTAATGAAATTCAAACAATAGTTATTTCTGGTCCAGGTTTCTATAAATCTGATTTTTTAAAGTTTTTAGATACTAAATACAAAGATTTAGCTAAAAAATCTATTTTAGAAAATACTGGAGCTGCTGGAAGAACTGGTATTCATGAAGTTCTTAAAAAAGGAACTGTTGAAAAATTAGCTACTGAAAATAGAGTTGCATATGAAATTTCTGCAATTAATAATATATTTACTGAAATTGCTAAATCTTCAAGTTTAGCAGTTTATGGTAAAAAAGACACAATTAATGCTATAAATTTAGGTGCAGTTGAAAAATTACTTGTTTTGGATGTTGCAGTTCGCAGTGAAGACCTTGAAGATTCTATGGATATGGTTGAGAATATGTCTGGTGAAGTTTTAGTTATTAGTAGTCAGCATGAAGGAGGTAAACAATTAGAGTCTCTTGGTGGTTTGGCAGCTACATTAAGGTATCCTATTGCTTAATTTGTTTTATTTATTAATAGATTTTTATTAATATGTTTTTGTTAATATGTTTTTGTTAATTTTTTATTTCGTGATTATTTCATATTTTATTTTCTTATTTTTTATTTTTTATTTTTTATTATCTTAATTGTCTTAAATATTTTAATTATCCTAAATCTTTTAATTAATAGCTTATTAATAAATATTATATATTATGAAAAGTATAAATATTCATATTTAATTATTTTTATGAATCATAAATTTTAGGTTTGTATATTATGTATGTGCAGTTATTATTAGTGCTCATTATTTCTTTCTTTGGAACTGCTATTCTGAATATTGTATTTAGATTCTTAGGTAAAAGAGGACGTATGGGTAATCTATTTCAGGATGTTCGTGGAGGAACTCCTCGAGCTATTGGGATTGTTCCATTTTTATTAATAAGCTTATTTTTACCTAGTGGATTTAATGATTTAGTTCTAGTTATTGGAATTTGTGCATTAATTGATGATATTGTTGGTAGGCGAAAAATTGGAAATATTCCTATTGAGATTGGTCAATTAGCAAGGGGTATTGGGATGCTTTGTGTTATAGGATTTGGTTATCCTATAATGGGTCTTTCTTCTATTTTAGTTGCATTATTTATTCAACCAATTAATATATCTGATATGCAACCTGGAACTACTTGTAATGTTGTAATTATGATGAGTTTATTAACCATCATTTTAATGTTGTTATTAGGTACTGGTCCTATTGAAGAAATTCCAGCTTATTACACTCCACTTATAGTATTATTAGCTTGTATTGGTTATGCTCCTCTTGATTATTTAGGTAAAATCATGATGGGTGAAGTTGGTAATCATGCTTTTGGAGTAGCTTTAGGTATTTGCTTCTTTATGCTTGGAGGATTCATTGGAACTTTAATTTTATGTATTGTTTCATCATTCTTAATTGCATACTTTAGAAGATTTAACTTAAGTAAGTTCCTCGTTTCAAAATTACGTATTTCAAATCCAACTTATGGTGATTTGATGATGGATGTTTTAACTGGTGGGGGATTAGGTGATTTCTTAAGAAAAATTATCTTAGGAGATAAGCAATATGAAGTTAAAAATCCAATACTTATTGTTCTTGGTTTTAGAAGACTTCTTTATAATCCTTTTGCTCCAAATAACAGTCAACATTTCTCAAATAGTGTTAAACAAAATAATAGTCTTAGTAAATACTCCTAATCTCAGATTATTATTTCTTAATTCTTTTTATTTAATTTTTTATTCTTATTAATTTATAATATATTTTATGAGTTTATTCTTTCTATGATGTATTAATAATTGGATTTTAGTTATGATTAAAATATGTCATATATTATCAATTTAGGTGGCTATAATTTGAAAGCTTTATTATTTATTACTGGAAGAGGTATGGGTGGAGATGCTATGAATGCATTGAATATTGCTCGTAGTTTAGAAGCAGAAGGTGTTCAATGTGAATTAGTTCTTGACACAGATGCTCCTGGTTTATTATTTAAAAAACATGGTTATTCTTGGCATAAATCAAGTATTCCTCAAGCTGGAGGTACTGCTTTTACAAAGTCCAGAGCATTTAAAGCAGGTCTTAAATCTATTAAAGCAATAATTTCTGGTGTAAAACTTATCAAAAAAACAAAAGCTGATGTTGTTGTGGGTATTATTGGTGGAGGTGCAGTTATAGGTTGTGTTTCTGCTAAACTTGCAAGAGTTCCAGCTGTGGGTATGATTGATACTCCTTTAGATACTAAAGTATGTACTAGGTTAAATCAATGTATTGTTTTACCTGAAGCTCAATTATTTAAAGAAGATATTTTGCCTGAGAATGTTGAAAAATCATTTTTCCCACTTACTCCTGGACTTACTCAAGGGAATAAAGAAAATGGTTTAAATAAAATAAAAGAACATTTGGATAATTTAAGAAAAGAATTTCCAGATAAAGTATTTCCGGAATTTGATGAAAATAAAAAAACTATTTTATTTTCTTCAGGGTCTTCTCTTTTTGAGTTAACGGCTAAAGGATTAAAGAATTTTATTGATGTTACTGAAGATTATAACGTTGTATTAATTGGTTCTCCTCTTGAAGAATCTTATTTAGATTATGTTGATGAGTCTAAAGTAATTAATGTAGGTTATATTGATTGGATTAAAGATTTATATGCTTGTACTGATTTAGCAGTTTTAACTGATGATGGTGTTATGATTCAGGAAGCTATTGCATGTGAATTACCTTCTGTAGCTTTAACTCGTGTTAAATATGGTAGATATCATAATATGGAAAGTATTTTCCCAGGTGCAGTTATCGAATCTGAATTTGAAGATCTTAATGATAAAATATTTTATGCTTTAGATAATCTTGATGAAATTCAATCTAAAACTTCTTATTATAATAAAGAAGTATTAGTTGCTGGTAAAAAAATAGCAAATATTGTTTTAAATCAGAAAAAATAAGTATAATTAATATTTAATTGTTATTTTAAATTTTTATATGTTAAAATAATATTAATCCTTTTGGATTAATAATTATTTTAGGATTTTATTTAGTTTTTATTTATATTTTATTTAAATCTTATTTAATTAAGATTTAACTTACTTTTTTTATCTTGTTTTCACTGTTTTAGATGATTATTACATTAATTTTAAGATTTTATAATATGCATCTGTTGAAGGATGTACTTCTAAAAAGTCATCAAAATCTTCTTTACTAAATTCATTATTCATTAAGAATGCTAAATATGCAGTATCATCTACTGAAGAAGGTGATATTGAGCTTACTTTTTCTATTTTTCCATCTTCATTATTTATGGATACTTTTGTAAGTCCAGTTTCTCCAGTTAAGATTCTCCAGAATGCATGAGGTCCACCTAAACCTGGAATTGTCACATTACTAATATTTTTATTAGATTGTTCTTCTTTTAATTGGTTAGTTTCATTGTAAATATTTGGTTTTTGAGTAAAACTTACATCTAAATCTAATGTGACTGATTGAGGTATTGTTGTATTTTCAATTTTATTCAAATATCCTGCCATATTTCTTGCAGCACAGATTCCTTCTCTTCTAGCTACTGGTGTTAAGTTTATATTTCCAATACAATCTCCTGCTGCATAAATATTCTTATTTGAAGTTTGTAAGAATTCATTTGTTTTTATTGATCCATCTTTATTTAATTCTACGTATTCACTAATTAAATCTGTGTTTGGAACTCTTCCTGTTGCTAATAATGTTTTTCCTTCAAATTCACCTTTATTTGTAATTACACTATTCTCTTTTATCTCAAGAGTTTCGGTATTTTCGTAAATATTTATATCTTTCAAAAGATTTTTAATAGTGTATTCTCTAATTTCAGGTTCTAATTCTTTTAATGGTGTACTTCTTACTATCATATTCACATTACATCCAAAAGATGAGAATATGTTTGCAAGTTCAGTAGCTATAATTCCTCCTCCAATGATGTTTAATGTATTTGGAAGGTCTTTTAAATCTAAAATATCTGAACTTGTCATGCTTAAATTTGTACCTTTTATATTTGGAATTGATGCTTTAGCTCCAGTAGCTATTAAAAGTTTTTCACATTTATATGTTTCTTCTTCATTAGTTTCATTAACTTTAATAGTTACAGTAATTTCATTTTCATTTATATCCTCAATTCTTGCATTACCATAAATAATTAAGTTATTCACAGATTCATTTTCACTTTGATTAATCTTACGAAGTAATTTTTGTGTTTCTTTAAGTTTTAATACTGCATTTTCGTAGGAGAAATTAAGATTTCCAGTTATAAATCCATTATCTTCAAATCTCTTAAAGTTTCTTAAGAATCTGCTAATATCAGTTAAAGCACATACGACCATACAACCTTCATTACAACAAGTGCCTCCTATGTGTTTTTTTTCAATAAGTAAAACTTCTTCATCTAATTTTCCAAGTTCTAATGCAGCTAATCTTCCTGCAGGTCCTGCCCCAATAACAATATTTTTCACGGTTTTGATATTATTCATTATTATCACCTTGTACTATTTTCCTTTTGTACTATTTTCCTTGATTACTTCTAAGATTTAATCTTCAATAATATATTTTAATAAAAATATTTATATAATGAAAAAAGTAATATCTAAATATTATAATAGTATAGTATTATATTTAAAGTATATATTTTAAATATTAATTTACATTGATTGATTATTTATTATAATTAAGATTTTATTATAATTAAATTATTTATAATTAAATTATTGATTTTTTATTAAAAAATAAAGGAGAAATTTTTTATGTGTATTGCTGCACCCGCTAAAATTGTTGAAATCGACACTGAATCTAATATTTGTGCTGCTGATTTTGGAGGAGTTAAACAAAATGCTAGGTTAGATCTTCTTCCAGATGCAGAAATTGGGGATTATGTTCTTATTCATGCAGGTTATGCTATTGAAAAATTATCTGAAGAAGCTGCTAAAGAATCTTTAGAAGCATGGGATGATTTATTAGAAGTATTAGATGCAGAAGATCGTGAAAGAGCTGAAAATCAGCTTTAATTTTATTAATTTATTCATAAATTTATTGTAAATTTAATCATATTTTTAAATTAATAAGTTATTCATTAAATTCATATTTTTAAATATTAAGATTAATTCAATTATTTTAATATTGAGATTTTATTTTACTATTTTTATCTTTTTGTGGTTTTATGGAAATTAAACTTTTAAGAGATGTTGGTTGTCCTGATTGGGTTATAGCTCATTCTATTGGTGTTTCTAATAAAGCTCTAGAAATAGCTTCTAATTTTAATAATGTTGATGTTGATATTATTAAAACTGGTGCTTTATTGCATGATATTGGTAGGTCTAAGACTAATTCTATAGAGCATGGGATAATTGGTGCGAATATACTTAGGGAATTAGGTTTTTCTGAAGATATTTGTTTAATTGTTGAACGCCACATTGGAACAGGTATCTCAAAAGAAGAATCAAAAAAATTAAATTTACCTATTAAGTCTTATGTTCCTCAAACTTTAGAAGAAAAAATAGTTTCTCATAGTGATAATTTATTCAATGGTGCTGAAGAAGTTAGTGTTGAATTTACTATGAATAAATGGAAAAAAAAGTTAGGTGTAAATCATCCTTCAATTAAAGAGATTCAAATTATTCATAAAGAATTAATTGGTTAATAGATTATTACGTATATTAGTTTTTGGATGGTTTAAATTTAAATTTAATTTGTTGATTAAAATTATTTATTCAAGTGATGTAAATGAAAGTTATCTGTTCAGTTGATGAGTCTTTATACAGGCCAGAAGCAGTTAGGTGGAGAGAAAGAATGGCTATGATGGAACCTTTAGGTGATGTGGTTGTTGTTCTTCCATGTAGTATGAAAAAACCTTATTCTAATTCAAAATCTCATCAAAAATTTAAAAGAGCTACAAAGGGTTATCAAGAAGTTATTGTTACATCTCCATTTGGAATTTGTCCAAGAGAAATGGAGAATACTTTCCCAATACAATCTTATGATGTTGCTGTTTCTGGAGAATGGTCTCATGAAGAGATTAAAATCTCTGGTGAGTTACTTAGGGAATATGTGAAAGGAAAAGATGTTATTGCTAATGTTCATGGTGGTTATGAAGAAGTTTGCCGTGAATATTTAGATGATTGTACTTATGTTTGTCAAGATGGAAAACCAACTGCTCCTGATTCAATTTATCAATTAAGACAAGCTCTTAAAAAATATCCTAAAATAAAACGTAGGGATAGAGTTCTTAATGAACTTAGATCTATAGCTAAGTATCAATTTGGAGAAGAAGCTTCTACAATAATCACTGATGATGTCGTTGCTAAAGGTAGATATCATAGAAATATTTATTCTAATGGTAAACAATTAGCACTTTTAAATAGGGATGTTGGTTTATATTCTCTTAATTTAGAAGGTGGAAGGCGTCTTGCTGAAATTGGTCTTAAAGTTGTTGAAATTGACTTTGATTTAAAAACTAATTCATTATTTGCTCCAGGTATCGTTAAAGCAGACCATGGTATTATTCCTAAAGATGAAGTTGTTGTTGTAAGAAAAGGTGAAGTCGTAGGAGTAGGTAAAGCTGCTTTAACTGGTCGTGAGATGGAACAAGCAAATAATGGTATTGGTGTTAAAATAAGACATAGAGTTAAATAATTAAATATCTAATTAAATATATTTAATTTAGAATAATTCTAGGTTTTATTTTATTTTTTATTTTTTTATTTACTGTGTTCTTTTTTCTTTTTATTATTTTTTCTTTTTATTATTTTATTATTATGTTTTCATTCTTTTTCTTTATTTAATCTTTTAATTCAGTGTATAGTTATAATCATTTTATCCTATATTAATTAAATTATGGGACTATTTATGATAATATATAAATATAATTAAAACTAATCTATTTATGTATTATATTACTGTCTTATTGTTATTAATAATTTAATTAAATGTAATTATTAATAGATAAGGTTTAAATAAATTTAAGCGAGGAAATATTATGGCTGAAGAATTAGCAAATGCGGTTAAAGAAGCAGTTTCTGTTGTAACTGACCCTCATATGGGTGTTAGTATTGTTGAAGTAGGTATTGTTCAATCTATTGCAGTCGATGGATCTACTGCTACTATTGTAATTAAACCAACTAACCCTGGTTGTATGAGTGTAACTCGTATGGCTGCTCAAGCAAAACAAGAAGCTTTAAATGTTGAAGGTATTGATAAAGTTAAAATTGTTATTGAAGGTCATGTAATGGCTGATTCTCTTAATGAGATGCTTAACAAAGACTAATTATCTTGAAAAATTATATTTGTATTAAGTTATTATCTACTGTTTTGTTATTTAATAACTTAATTTCTTTAATTTGTAGTTGTAAATCGAAACATTTATATACTACTTGATACATACTTAATAATATCTGTATATTTGTATAGGCTAGTGGCACAGCCTGGTCAGCGCGCACGGCTGATAACCGTGAGGTCCTGGGTTCGAATCCCAGCTAGCCTACTTATACTATTTTTATAATTTTTATTTATAATTTTATTAATTATTTTTATTTAGTTGTATTATTTTATTATGTATGTTTGTATAGGCTAG
Organism: archaeon; assembly: GCA_024409145.1. Lineage (GTDB taxonomy): Archaea > Methanobacteriota > Methanobacteria > Methanobacteriales > Methanobacteriaceae > Methanobrevibacter. Next base: position 12,543 of record JAKSUF010000021.1, read on the forward strand.
TGGCACAGCCTGGTCAGCGCGCACGGCTGATAACCGTGAGGTCCTGGGTTCGAATCCCAGCTAGCCTACTTATACTATTTTTATAATTTTTATTTTTTGTGTTTGTAGTTATTTTTGTTGTATTTTTTCTTG
>JAKSUF010000210.1 GCA_024409145.1 archaeon
CCCCAAACCCCAAACCCCAAACCCCAAACCCCAAACCCCAAATAAAATAAATTAAAATATTTCTAAAAAATAGCCATAAAAAGGATTAAAAATCTAGAGTCATAAAATTTAATAAAATAAGAAATGGATTCAGACAAATAGAAGATATTAGAGTTCCTTTAATAGATGAGGAACAATGACAACAGCATCAGATAGAATGCAGAGTAACAATTAGAATAAGCAGGCAGAACAAACACATTCCAATTAGTTTAATTAGTCTTTTCATTAGTTTAAGAATAATCAGTAGAAGTAAAGGACAAATGCATGGGCTTAATAGTACTAAATAAAATATTAGAGTCTAAGTAAAACTCATAAATAAAGGGATATCTATTACTCAACTCACAATAGAAATAAAACATACAAGACATGCTATACTAATTATTATAAAACACTTAGTAATAATAAGTATAAGATCAAATCAGCGATTTAATTTCAAGCATTGCCGGCTCAGTTTTGGACAATGAACAACTATCAGAAAACGACAGATTCTGCAAATTAGTAGAACACTTAATAAGAGACAACAGCTAGAATGTATAATACAGATAATAAATATTAAGAATATTAAATAACTTGATACCCTCTCAATCAGAATTCTTGAAATAATACATGAACAATTACATTGATATTTTCAATGTCAATTTTACTATTTAAGATTCTAAGATATAAATTAAAACAATAGAATTAATTGCCACAATGTGTGAATACATGAAGCCAAAGAACATTCAATGCATTAAGAAATTCTCCAGATAAATTTTATAATTAGGCATGTAAGCCTGTAAAGCCAAAATGGTGGAAGCAGTAGAAAAGATAATATAGCACATAAGTGACATCTCATAATACTAGCCATAATTTTTCAAGTAATATATAGATGACTTGATAATATTATGTGAAGAGATCAGAAAGATGGATGTCGACAAAGACAGTGTCATAAAAAGCGAGAGTGTAGAGAGCGTTGTATGTGTTGTGGAAAATGATTAAAAAATAGGATAAAAGAATCCAGATAGGGTTTCCAGAATAATGACCATGGCCTTGATGAACATGATGGAAATCCCTGATTAAGTCGACGAAGAATGGCAAAGCCCTCCTGATGGATTCAATGATGACTTAGAAAATGAAGACGACTAAAAATTGATCACTCTTTCTTTGAATCATTTAGATAGATTAATGGAAATGTACGGCTCAGAGTTCATTATCCCCATTCTATAGCCTAAAATAGACTCAATGTTCTCTTCTGGTAACTGGAAATAGATATTAGCAGCTATAATGTGTCTTTCTTAATTAGGGGAATATTTGACTGAGTAATTGAACTATGTAGAAAATATATTAAAGACATTATAATAGTACACTAATCACGAGAACCCAAGAGTCAGATACTCTGTTTTACACTGCATTGGTCAATTTGCTGATGATTTATCACCTGACATGCAGCAAAAATACAATCAACTATTCTATTCTATTGTTTTGCCTAGAATGAATGATCCAGTCCAAAGAGTTGTCTCTCATTCAATGGCCGCCTTGATCAACTTCTTAGAAAACGCCGAATTAGAATAAGTTCAAAGCAATTATGAAACAATCTACAATGCTATTATTTACCAATTAGAACACGGCATATAATACACTAAGGAAATAACATTGACCACTTTGTAAACTCTTTCTAAAATAGACGACGAAACATTCAAGCCTAAATTCAATTAAATAATGTAAATATTGTTTAATATTCTCTCATAATAATCAACATAGACCAATAAATCATTGAAAGGTGCTGCTATTGATTGTGCCACTTTGATTATTAAGTACTAAAACACTTATTAACCTAATGCCAAAGAAGTATTAAACTAATTAATATAATTAATGATACAAATATAAAATGGATAATTGAATAGTTAAGATGAGACAATAGACCCTTAAGTATCTTCTTTGATAACCGGCTGGGAAAGAATCTGCTACTTAATTTAAGACGAGTTAATACCTTATCTACCTTCTATAATCCCACCACTATTATAACAATCATAAAAAGCATTAAATGAAATAAACGGAGAATAGTAATAAACAGCCAATGAAGAAATCAACAGAGCAGTCGATTTGATATCAACTTTCCTTCAATTTTTGTCAAATGGTTTGGATCAACACATCGAAAGCATCAAAAGCCTGATTTTCACCATTTTGGACGCAGACATCGCCAACGAAACAAAGCAGACAGCTTTATAATGCTTCCCATTCTTATTGAAGCATCTTAACAATGACTAATACAGATAGTAAATGGCCATTTTGGGTGGTTAGATGATAGTCAAGATATGGCAACTAATAGACCAATCATCTGAGGCTGACGAAATAAGTGATTACATCTGTTCATTGTAATAAGTAATAAAGAAAGGTAAATTATAATTATAGGAAAATGACTAAGAATAAATATACAATAAGCTAATGAAGTTAATGGAAAAGGCAACACTAAGAAAACAAAACGCAGAAGAAAATTACGACACAGACGATGTTGAAGATTAGTAAGAGATATAAGAGAATATAAAAGATGATAGGGAAGTGGAAGACGATTTAATATTAGAGATATCAAATGTGTTTGGCAGTATATTTAAGGTTAATACAAACAATTCATAGAAATTATTTGAGTTAACATACACTAATATAATCAAGCCTGGTTACTCTTCTGAAAATGAAAATCTAGTTTAATGTGCTTTCTATATAATGGACGACGCTGTTTAATACATTGGCTCTTTATTGAATGACCAAATAATAAGCGAATTCTACTAATAATGCATCAAGTACTTATAATGCAAGGTCACCGAAATTCAAGTAGCCGCAGCTTTTGGAATAGGTTTAATAGCTAAATAGATGGGTGACAGATTCGTGCCATTGATTTAAAACACAGTACAAGAAATAAGCAAAGTGTATCAATTGCCAAAACCAGAAAGCAAAGATGACAGATTCACTTACAAGTCATTGTTAGATAATTGTGCATCTACTTTAGGTAAAATTATCTATTACTGTAAAAACAAATTATCAGAAAATGACATCATAATACTTATAGAAAATTGGTACTCTAAATTACCAATAAAGAAAGACATGAAAGAAGCTAAAATATCTTATGAAATATTAATGGAATTATTAAATAGCAAGCCTGAATATGTTCTTTAAAGAAATGTCAAGGAAAGAGCTATTAAACTATACAAAATAAACAGCTTAATATAATAAAAGGAAATAGGCTACAAAGTTAAATTAGCTGAAAAATTTGAATAGACCATCAAGAACTTAGAAGCCCATCCAGCTTATGCTCCTATATTCTAGGAGATCCTAGCAGAAACTCAAAAAAATGCTCAACAAATGCAAAACTAATGAACCAACTAATTTCTTTTAAATTTGTGATTCTCTTTAAAAATTTCAAGCTCTTTTGTCACAAAAATTCACTCACTATTTAAAAAAATTATTATTACTAGGGGTTTGGGGTTTGGGGTTTGGGGTTTGGG
>JAKSUF010000211.1 GCA_024409145.1 archaeon
AATTAAATTATGAAAGATTAAATAAAAAAATAAAAAAGTAAAAAAATACGAAACAATAAAAAAAGTAAAAAATAGTTTAGAAACTATTTTTAATGTAATCCGCAACCGACACATTCGTGAGCAGCTACACCAATTTCTTGTTCTTCATCAACAACTTCTTGTTTAAGTTCTTGAACTAAAATAGAAACGAATGAATATTCTAATTTGTCAATAACAGGAGAAATTCCTTTAAAATAACAATGAATGTTACCAGTACAACCAATATCAATAAGAATAGGTTCAGCTATTTTAAAACCTTCAAAAAACTCTAAAATTTCTGTCATTCCTTGAGGAGCTCTAATATTAAAAGACATCATTTTATCTTCTTTAGATCTAATCCTCACATATTGTTGATTTACTAATAATTCTTTTCCATATTCTTGTTTAAATATTACACATTCTTCTCTTTCTACCATTTAATAATCCCCAATAAGATTTTTAAATCATTTTAATTAATTAATTAAAAATTACAAATATTCCTTTATTTTTTATATTTTATAAATATTTTGCTAATCCAAAAAATTATTCAAAATATTCAATACTCCTACGACGAGCCTCTCCAATAGTTAAAGGATAATCTCCATTAAACTTAAATCCATTCTTTTTTTCTAAAATCTCAGCTAAATGAGCAACTCTCGGCAATCTAAGATTAGCTTTCCTAATCATATCAACATCATAGAAAACATCTTTAGGAGAACCTTCTTTAATTATTTCACCTTCATTAATAAGAAAAACCTTATTAGCATAAATTGGAACAAGGTCAACATCATGAGTTGAAATAACTATAGTCATACCTTCTTGATTAAGTTTATATAATAACTGAAGAATTTGTGAAGATCCTTTAGGATCTAGACCTGCTGTAGGTTCATCCAAAACCATAATATCTGGATCCATAGCTAAAACACCAGCAATAGCTATTCTTTTCTTTTGACCACCACTTAAATGATGAGGAGCTTTTTTCTCAAAACCATCCATCCCAACTGCAATTAATGATTCTTTAACTCTTTTTTCAACTTCATCAGGACTTAAACCTATATTCATTGGACCAAATGCAACATCCTCTTCAACAGAAGGAGCGAATAATTGATCATCTGGATTTTGAAAAACAATTCCAACTTTTTGACGAACATCAATTAAGCTTTCTTTGTCATATTTTATCTTTTCTCCTTCAATAAATATATCTCCAGATTTTGGTTCATTAATTCCATTAAAATGTAAAAATAAAGTAGATTTACCAGCACCATTTTTACCTAAAAGTGCAACCATATCTCCTTTTTCTACTTTAAAATTAATATTAGATAATGCAACAGTCCCATCAGGATAAACATAAGTAATATTTTTAGCTTCTAAAATATTAATCCCTCCAATTGTTTTATTGTTTATAGTTATTTATATATAAATTTAAGCTTAAAAAAGAATAATAATAAAAGTATAAACTTTTAAAAATAATAAATATGCAATAATTTTAAAAAAACAAAATTATTCAATATATTATAATTACTAATCTATAGGTGAAAAATGTGTCTTTTTTAAAACTAATTTTAAAAAATCCTTTTAGAAGTAAAAGTAGAGCTTTACTTGCGATTATAGGAATTGGTATTGGAATTGCAACAATTGTTGCATTAGGTGCTGTAACAGATGGTATGATTGCAAGTGCTGATGATATATTACATGCAGGAGGATATGATTTTACAATAGAAGGAAAAACTAATGAAAATACATCATCAACTTCAATGATGAGTTTTGGTACAACAACATTTAATGAAAATTATCTAGAGAAGATAAGTAAAATAAAGGGAGTTAAAGAAGTTGTTGGAATTTATATGGCAACACCAAGAACAGAAAAATCCCCAATGTTTGTTTTAATTGGAATGAATGCTTCTGCAAAAAATTTAGCAGATTTAACAATTACAGAAGGTAGAATTTATAAAAATAATGCTAATGAGATAATTATGGGAAAAATATCTTCAGAAAAAGAAAATAAAACAGTTGGAGATAAGATAAAATTAAATGGAGATAATTATAAAATTGTAGGGCTCTTTGAATCTGGAAATGTATTCCAAGACCAAGGTGCATTTACAGGACTAAATAAAGCAAGAGATTTAATGGATGGTGGTAAAAACCTCAGTTCATTATATGTAAAAGTTACTGATGGTGCAGTAGTTGATGATGTTGAAAAAAGAATAGAAGATAAATATGGAGATAAATTAACGACTGTAAGTTCTTTATCTGACTTGGAAATGGTTGAAAATATCATTGATATGCTTAATGGAGCAAGTTTTGCAATTTCTTTACTTGCAATTATAATTGGTGCTGTTGGAATTATAAATACTATGTTAACCTCAGTTTTAGAAAGAACCCGTGAGATTGGAGTATTAAAAGCAGTGGGTTGGTCTAATAATAAGATTTTAATCATGATTATCGGAGAATCTATTGTAATAACATTAGTTGCAGGAATAATTGGTTCATTATGTGGAATTGCAGGTGTGGAACTTCTTAATGCATCAGACATTATCCCATTAGTCCCAATGTATACTATTGAAACATTTGCTAAAGCATTTTCAATTGCAATTCTCGTAGGTGTCATAGGTGGAATTTATCCTGCAATTAAAGCAATAAGATTACCACCAACTGAAGCATTAAGATATGAATAAAGTTTTAATTATAAATTAGAGAGGTGTTTAACAATGGAAAAAATTGTAGAAATAAAAAATTTAGTTAAAACATATGAAAATGGATTAATTAAAGCTTTAGATGGAATTGATTTAGATATAAACAAGGGAGAATTTGTATCAATTATTGGACCATCAGGTTCTGGAAAATCAACTTTATTAAATATGTTAGGTGCTTTAGATATTGCCGATGGAGGAGAAATTAAAGTATCTGGTTATGATTTAAGAAAAAATAAGAATTTACATAAATTTAGAAGTGAAAAATTAGGATTTATCTTCCAACTTCATAATTTAATTCCAAATATTTCAGTAGTAGAGAATGTTGAGATTCCAATGTATTCTCAAAATATGAAATCAAAAGAAATGAGAGAAAAAGCTTTAAGATTATTAGATAATGTTGGATTAAAAGATAAAGCTAATTTCAAACCTACTAAACTTTCTGGTGGTGAAAGACAAAGAGTAGCTATTGCAAGAGCATTAGTTAATGATCCTTCAATCATCCTAGCAGATGAACCAACAGGTTCTCTTGATTCAAAAACAAGTGAAATCATTCTTGAATTATTAATTAAACTCCATAAAGAAAAGAATGTAACTTTAATTATGGTTACTCATGATATGAATGTTGCAAAATTAGCCGATAGAATTATAGAAGTTCTTGATGGAAAAATTATTAATGCAGAAGATGGAACTTTATTAGAGAATAAAATTAAAATAAATAATTAATTTTATTCTTTTTTAATTATTTGATTTACTCTTTTTAAAAAATATAAAAAATATAAACTTATTAAAAATAAACTAATTT
>JAKSUF010000212.1 GCA_024409145.1 archaeon
TTTATTTAGATACTAATTAGTTTAATATTTAAAATACTTCTTTTCTAAGAGTATTTGAAAAGTATTCTAATTTAGAAATTAATATAATTAAGAAATATTATATTTTTTCTTTTTTAGTAACAATTATATCTGAAATCTTTGTATCTGGATATTGTCCATTTTCATCTTTTTCGACTGCTTTTGTCATATCCCATATAGTGAGAAGAGCAACACTTACTCCAGTAACTGCTTCCATTTCAATTCCAGTTTTTCCAATAGTTTTACATGAACATCTTGCAGTAATACAAGTTTCATCAACTTCAAAATCTATTTCTACTCCACTAATTTTAAGTGGATGGCATAATGGAATTATGTCTGAAGTTTTTTTCACAGCTTGAATTCCTGCTATCTGTGCAGTTGTGAGAACATTTCCTTTTTTGATTTCAGCATTTTGAATCATTTGGATTGTTTCTTTTTGGAGATAAATGGTTCCTTCTGCGGTAGCAGACCTTCTTTGATCTGGTTTTTCACCTACTTCAACCATATGAACTCCAGTTTCAGTTAAATGACTAAATTCTTTTTGATTCATTTTCATTCCTCTTATAAAATAATTAATATTTTTCTTATAATCAAATTAATATTTATCAAATAATAGTTTAATATTTTACCCTATTTCTTTAATTATTTTTTTATTTTTCTTTACACTATTTTTTTTAATTATTATTTAATTATTATTTATTATCATATGTTGTTCATTAAAGATTATTCAATTTCATCATATGGTATTGTTACTTTGGAGAACTTTTTTGCATGTTCTCTTGCATTTGATTTAAATTTTTCTTGTAATGATGTGTCTGTTAATATCATATCAATAGCTTTTGCTAAATCATGTTTATCATATGGGTCAATTAGTAAACCCACATCTTCATTAATAATTTCTCTAATTCCACCTACATTACTTCCAATAACTGGTTTTCCACAAGCTAAAGCTTCAATTAATACAATACCAAAACTTTCATTAAATGAAGGTAAAATAAGTAAATCTGAACTAGGTATTATTTTATTTACATCATTTCTAGGTCCTGTAAAGTAAACATTCTCAATTAAACCTTCTTTTGTATAATTATTAACTTTTTCTTTAAGATTTTTTAAATGATTTCCAGTTCCAACTATAACTAAATTACATTTTGTATTAAGTTCTTTTTTAGCTTCTATAATCAAATCAATATTTTTTAATTTAATGATATTACCAACAAATAATATGATTGGTTCGTTATTATTTATTTCAAGGTCCCTACGTAATTTTTCTGAGTAATCTTTATCTTCAGAAGGTTTGAATTTGTCAATATCTACTGAATTATAATGTATTCTAGTTTTATTTTCTATGTTTTCTACTTTAGTAGATACAATTTCATTCTTAAGAGCATTACTTACAGCTAAAACAACATCTGCTTTTTTAAGAACTTTCTTAATTGTTGATTGTATAAATTTCTTCTTTTTATACAATTCAAACATATCTGACCCATGAGATGTTACATAGGTTTTAGTATTTGTTTTTTTACCTACATTAACAGATGCAAGGCCTGGTGGGAATAGGTAATGTCCATGTATAATATCGATATTCTTCTCTTTAACAAGTTTTTCAAGTGTCTTTTCTGCATTTCTTTTAAATAATGCTCCTCTAAGTCCAGGGATACTAATTCCTTTTGTTGCAATAACATGAACTCCTTCAATATCTGTAATTTCTTCTTTTAAATCTTTATGAGGATATGTGATTACATAAACTTCGTGTCCCTGTTTAACTAATTCTTTTGCTAAAGTATTCATATGTCTTGCAACACCTCCAATATGTGGAGGATATTGTCCAACCATAGCGATTTTCATTTTAACACCTAAACACCTAAATTATTTTAAAAAAAGCATATTTTAAATTTAAATGTATTTATATTTAAATTAATTAAATTAAAGATCTTCACATTATCTTATTAAGTTATAAGGATATTATAAAGTAAAAAAGATTTTAGATTTATAATTTATGTCTGTTTACAAAAATAATTTTAAATTTTATATTATAAAAATATAGAATAATTAATTTAAATTAATTATTCTAATTTTGAGAGTAATTCTGGAAGACTTGGAGCTCCAACAAAGTCAATAACTCCATCAATAGCTATTGCTGGAACATACATAACTCCATATCCTACTGCTTTTTCTCTTCCTTCTGGATCCATAGTATTATAATAAGTTACATCAATTGCATCGCCTAATTTTTCTTTAGCAAGTTCTACTACTTCTTTAGCTGCAGGGCAGTGCGGACAACTTGGTGAAGTGAATACTTCTACATTTTTTACCATATTTTAATCTCCTTAATTTAGTTTATATTTTATAAATTTAATTTAATTTTAATTTAATATTTATAAATTTTATTTAGTTATTTAATTTAATTTTTTATAGCTTTTTTATTTATTTAAAATTTTATTTAAGTTTTATTTAATTACTTAAAAATACTATTGCTAATTTTTTGTATATCTTGATTTAAATTAGTATTCAGAATCTCAGTTAAACTCATTGGATTATCTTTTGGATAATTAGATACTTTATACTCTGTTAGATTAGCTTTTGAAGCAGCTATATTAATAGCAGAATCTTTGTCTCCAATCTTATCAATTAAATGAATTTTTAATCCTTGGTTTCCATTCACTATTCCTTGATTAATGTTTATTAAATATTTTTGACTTAATTTTCTATTTTTCCCAATTTCTTTAATAAAATGGATGTAATCTTGGTTAATCATATTTTGAGAACTTGTATAAAAACTTCTATTATTTGAGCTAACTGTTTCTGTCACTGTTGCTTTTGAATATTTTGTACTATTTGTAAATGAAATACCAAGTCCACCAATCGCTGAAGTATGTGTTGCTACAATAGTGTCTGTCCCAGTAGCAATTAAGTATGGGTAAGAAGTTGCTTTATCACTAATCCAGGATACTGTTGGTTTTTTAGAATTTTTAATCAGCTTTGTAATCTCTTCACATGCAACCAAACTTCCTCCATTACTATTTATTTCAAATACAATAGCTTTTACATTATGGTTATTATTAGCTTCTTTAATTCCAGATTCAATAGATTCTAAAGATGTGTTTTCATTTGAATTATAGTTTAATTTTCCATTAATCTGTATAATTGCTATTTCATTAACATCTCCAGATAAGTTAGCTAATGGGAGAAATATTGCTATCAAGAAAGCTATCGCTAGTATGATAATACAGCTTATAGCAATTATTTCTTTTTTATTTTTATTAGTCATTTTCTCTCCTTTAGTTTTTATTTAAAATTTGTTTTTCTCTGGTTTTAAAGCTTTTAAGTTTGATTTTTTATCGACTTTTAAAGCTTAGCACAAATATTTATAAATTAAGTATAAATTAACTATAAATTATATATAACTTATGTAAATAAAATATATGTTATTATATAAATAAAGT
>JAKSUF010000213.1 GCA_024409145.1 archaeon
AATGAAGAAAAATTAATGAAAATTTATAAAATTAGTGAAAAAGAGTTAAGTAATATAGATATAACTGACTCATTAATAGATAAAACTACAAAATTGATTGTAGATAACTAATTAAAGTTATCTAAACTTATCACAATTACAAATAAATACAAAAATAATAAATAAAATAAGATAAAATAAAATAAGATAAAAATTATCTAAATTTATTTATAGTTTCGATAATATAATCTAAATTCTCCTTTTCTAAACAGGAAATATCTAAATTTTTAATTTCAATAGCTACTCCTTTTTCTTTTAATCTATTATAATTAGGACATTTAGTAACCATTCCACCAGAATCTAATTTTAAATTATTTCTAAGATTAAAAGACAATGATTTATCATCAGCCTTAATTATAACATTAATTCCACGTTTATCTGGATGAATAACATCATCCAAATTATTTTTTAAATATTCACATGCTTGAATTGTTTTATTTAAATTATCTTCAGCAGAATCTATTTCTGTAGCTATCCCAGATGCAATCATATCATTAATTTTAGCTGTTTTCAAAATAAGTTTTGATTTATCAAAAACTGAATCATCATTTGTAGATATAAATCCACCATAACCTACATTAATAATTTTAGGAGAACCAGTAGAACCAATGATAATATCAGAATATTCACCATTTGCTAAAATTTTTTTAGAATCAGAAATAGCTCCAGATGCATCTTCTACAAGTAAAATATTATTCTCTCTACAAAATTCAGAGATTTCTTTAATATTTTGCTCAGCAGTATAAGCAGCGAAACTAGTAAAAAATAATGCATTTTGATTATTCTTATTAAAACTTTCTGTATTTTCTAAAATAGATTCCTGTAAAAATTCATTTTCAATTAATCCTTTATTTGTTTTAACAGTGATTAATTTTTTATTTAAAAAATTAGCTATTTGTTTGAATCCATTCCATCCGCCTTGATCAGGAACTAAAATAGCACCATCAATTGAGTTCATAGCTGTTAAAATAGCTGCATTACCACTATTTACCAGTTTAACATGATTATGATTTGTAAAATTAGATAGTTTACTTTCAGCTATTTTATGGTAATTAATATCATTTGATATTTCTAACTCATCATAAGGTATTTCACCTAATGCAACTTTAGACATGACAATTTGAGTCTTTTTTGAAGGTTTTTTAAATTTTAATTCCATCTAACCACAACATTTATAAAAAAAATTTTAAATAAAATACTAAATTAATAATAAGATTATACACTAATAACAAAATCACCACATACAAAATTACTACACACTAATAATATTATTACACACTAATAACAAATCATTGCATATTAGGTTCTTTCTTAAAGAAATTATCTAAGGTAGTTTGTTTTGAGTGAAGTAATTCATTAAGCAAATCACTTTGTTTTACATATCTACTAATTGGAATTTTAAGTTTTGTTCCACAATAAGCTAATGCTTCATTTAATGTTTCAAATTCTTTAAAAGAACCATCCATAGCATACTTAATATTTTCACGAACATTAAAAACACCTAATGGAACATAACCTTCATAAGCTTCTCTAAGAATAATAACACCAGATTGACGTTTTAACTTTGCTAATTTATCTAAAACAACCATTTTAGCAGTATAATAACAACCACCAACACAAGAATACTCTTTTTTATCAGTATTCGTTTCATAATCTGAAAAAATCATCTCTTCTTTACCAAGAATCTTAATAAAAGCTTCAAACCATTCATATTGCCATTCAGTAGGTGTTAAAATGATTGAATAATAATTATTTAAGCTTGTAAATTCATAAACTCTATAAGTATCTAATATTTGATAATGTCTAACTTCTTTTAGTAAGTTAGCTGCAATAGTACTATCACAAGCAGTGATAGACCATCTTGTTGGAACTAGTTTTCTATTTTTTTTAATACCAAAAGCACCAACAGAAAAAGCTTTTTGCATAGCTGAAAATGGAACATCTTTATTATGTAAATTCATTACAGCATCTTGAGCTTTTAAATCAGTATCATAAAAACTCTTTTCAAGTTGTCTATCCCACTTAACAGCATCAATATCAAATTTTTCAATAACTGCACTTGGACCATGAGGCATTGTATCCTCCGAAAGCATAGATCCAGAGGGTCTTGATCCAAATTTAGCTTCACTATCAATTGATTTTGATGCTAAAGAAATATCTTGAAGTTTTTCAACAAAAGGATTTTCAACATCATGAATTCCAATAATTTGTTTTCCACGAACTAAATTCATCCTATATCCTATAATATCTTCTTGAGTTTTGTTTTGACCAATCCAAGATTCTGGAGAATCCATAATATAAGTATCCCCAGTCTGACCAACCATCATTGGACCAGCATAAACTTTAGGATAACTCCAACGACCAATAAAAACAGAAGGTGGTGTACTACCATCTAAGTCCCTACCCACATCAACAGATTTCATTTGAATCTTCTCTGTTAATTTTGCTAAATATGCATTTTTAGTACTTTTAGATGTTCTCATATAATACACCTTTATTTAAATTGTTAATCTATCAATATTATCAATTAAAATAAACCAACCAATAATTAAAACAATATTTATTAGATTTAGTCTTTAAATTTTAAACACAAACTTTAAAATATCAAATAAATCATAATATAACATTTTCAAGTTAAAAAAAATAATAAAAAATAATAAAAAAAGAAATAATAAATTAAATAAATAATTTATTTAAGCAAATTCAATAGTTGCAGGTGGTTTATCACTAACAGATAAAGCAACTTGGGTAACACCATCAACTTCAGCAGTAATTCTTTCAGAAATTGTTTTAACTACATTCCAAGGTATTTCCGGAACATAAGCAGTCATTGCATCATAAGAACTAATTAACCTAACAACAACTAAATAACCAAAGTCTCTTTTACCATCAACAACACCAGTAGCTTTAGTAGCAGTCACAGTAGCAAAGTATTGCCAGAGATCTTCATCTAAACCTGCTTTTTCAATTTCTTCTCTAACAACTAAATCTGCAGCTCTACAAATAGCTAAGTTTTCTCTTGTAAGAGGTTCTAAAACTCTAACAGCTAAACCAGGACCTGGGAAAGGTTGTCTATGAACAAGCTTATCAGGAAGGCCTAATAAAGCACCAACTTCTCTAACTTCATCTTTATATAAATCTCTTATAGGTTCACAAAGTTCTAAAACCATACCACTTGGTAAAGTTGCATTATGGTGAGATTTAATTTTTCCTTCAGTTTCAATCCAATCAGGAGCAATAGTACCTTGAACTAAAAACTTAGCATCAATATCAACAGCTTCTCTCTCAAATACTTCAATAAATAAACGACCAATGATTTTTCTTTTTTCTTCAGGGTCTTTAACACCTGCAAGCTCAGATAAAAACTCATCAGAAGCATCAATATATCTAAAATTAGTTAATCTTTCCTCAAA
>JAKSUF010000214.1 GCA_024409145.1 archaeon
TCTCTTTGATTTTATTATCAATTTCATAATTTAGATTAATTTCAATAATTACTTCATCAAAATTTTCATAACTATTAATTATTTCATTAAGATACATTAACTTATAATTGTCAATTGAATCTTTTTTAGTATTTTTAGATTCATTAGAAAAATATTTTTTAGATAAAGAATAATATTTTTTAAGAGATGTGGCATTATCATAACTATTTTTAAAGTCATTTTTAATAGAATTACTTTCTAAATTAGTTAAAATATGATCATATTTAGAAGATTTTAGTTTATTTAATCTCTCAATATCCTTGGGTATAGTAAGTAATTTTTCTAAATTATCAATTTCTGTTAAAAGATTATTATAAATTTGATTAAATTCTTTAAAAATATTTTTTTCATCATAATTCAATAAATCAGAATACTCTTTAAGAATTTTAATAGAATCATCATATAAATTATTACAAGAATTTCGTTTCTCATTTAATTGATTAAATTCTTCAGATAATCCTTCAGTATTAGTTAAATCTTGTCCATTATACTTTTTTGAAGAATTTTCTTTAATTTTAAAAATAGACTCTTCTAAATTTAATGAATTAATTTTCTCAACTTTTTTATATAAATCAAATTTTTTATGAATCTTATTAAAAATAGCATCTAACTTTTCATAATTAGAAATAAAATAAGAAATATCTTTAATTTCCAAATAATCTAGTTTATCTTTATTATTTAAATAAAATGAATTAACTTCAACTAATAAGTTATACAAATTAGAATATTCTTTTTTAATGGTTTCTTGTTTATAAGTTGAAAAATTCTTATAAGGAGGTTTAATGTCAATTATTTTATTGAATTCATTAATTTTATACTTACTATCATTTATTTGATTCTCTGTAAAATGTAAATTAGCATCTAAAACAGCAACTTTTAATTCATCAAAAATCCTTGATAAAGAATATACCAATATTTTATCATCTAATTCTAAATATAATTCTTTATTTTTATTATACTTTTTAATTTCACGTACTTTTTCAAATGCATCTAAAAAATCAGATTTTATTTTTGATTCATCCAAATAATGAGTAGGTATCTTAAAACAATCTATAATATTCTTAATTTTATCTGCATTATTTTCTAAATAAATTAAATAATTATTTTGATCTTTTTTAGAAAGAGATCTACCTAAAACAGATTTAATTGAATTAGCTAACTTTTTAAATGAATTATAAGATTCATTTTCAAGTTCTTTATTTAATATGTGTCCACAGTATAAACAAATCTCAATTTTAGAATCTAATTTCTTACCACATAATGGACAATATCTAAAAGACATAAGTTATCCCTCCCAATAATTAAAGTTAATAACTTAAAATAATTTAAAATTTATGATTAATATTAAAAAATAGTAAAACTATTTTTTAAACCCTTTACGGGTTTTAATAGCTTGACCAGTTTTAAAGTCCATAATTTCTTTATGAGATAATAATGCTTTACCAAATGCTAAAAGATCATCATCTTCATTAACGATTATAACTTCATCATTAGAACGAATGTTTTCATCACAATCTTTAACAAACTTAGCAAAAACACTTTTACCATCACGAGCAAATGATTCTACACTATTATCAATAATAACACGGTTTTGAATACCACCTAATGATGCATGAAGTCTTTTAGCCCCTAATTTTGATAAAATTAAAAGACTATCAGATGCTCTCATATTTACAATAATATCTTTACCTGCATAAATATGTCTTATTTTACCAGTTTTACGACTTTTTTCTATTTTAATTTTACCAGTAAACAAATCCCCTTTAGATTTATCATTACAGAATAAAGCATCTCCTGCACCATTACCAAATTGATAATCAGCTACTGCTTTAACTCTTGCTAAATCATCTTTAATGAATTTAACATTTTCACTGTAAGGATATTCTTCTAAATCTAAAACAGTATCTAAATCAAACTCATTAACTAATTTTGGAGCTATTAAAACTTGATTATAATCATCAACAATATCTAATAAAAGATTAGAAGCATGACAAATAGCTATTTCATCCTTATTCCTTGGAGATTCATTTTGACTTAAAGGATAAACTTCATCTAATTCAAGAGGAATTAAACCAAATGGAATATCTAAAACCATAAAATCAGCATTTTCACTAGTAATAGATTCATCAGTTATTTCACCACAACACATGAACTTTTTAAAGTCTTTAGGCATGTATTTAGTATAAGGTTTTCTATAATGAGGTAAAATAACAAGATTCTCTTTTTTATCCATTTCTTTTATTTTATTAACATGTCTTAAAACTTCAGGACGTGCTAAAGATTCATTACCAGTATAGAAAAATGCAGATTTTTTACTACGAGGTTCATAAAGTTCTAAATTATCATTATATTTAGATAATTGTCTAAGAGCATCAAGTAACATAGGGTGAGCTCTACAACGTTCTTCTACAAGTTCCATCAAACTTCCTTCATTAATAGCTTGACGAATAAGTCTAAGTTCACCAAAACTTACATGAAGATTATGTTGAGCAATTAATTGAGTTCTTTCTTCTTTATCCATAGCTCTCAAATCATCTGGAGTATATTTAGAACATACTTCACAGGAACATGGCATTTCAACAAGATTTTCAAGTTTAATGGTTCCACGAGTAGTTAAGAATCTATCATCTTCAGCATAAAGAATATAAGCTGCAGAATCAAATAAATCACAACCCATTGCAGTACATAATGCAAAAATCATTGGATGTCCTGCACCCATCAAATGTCTTGGAAGAGAATCATGCATATTAGATACAGAAGTCATGACAACATCAACAAGATCTTTATAATGATATGCTTCCATAAGAGGTACAACTGCACCAATAGGATATAAATCAGCATCTAATTTAGCTAATTCTTTAGCACATTTTTCTCTAAGATCTAAGAAAGTAGAACCTTGAACAACAGAATTAATTTTCATTTCATAATCATTATCTCTTACAAAATCAATAGCTTCTTTTGCTCTTTCAATAGTAATTTCCATATCTGCTTCAGCTTGTTCACGTTCAACATAAGGAGCTGTTGGAATATCTAAAGAGGTTCCAATATCTGTACCAATAGCTTCCTGAAACTCAATTACTTCTTTATTAGTAATTTCAACATCACCATAAACAGATAACTGGAAAGAACCAGAATCAGTCATGATTGGACCATCGAAGTTTATAAGCTCATGTAAACCTACATCAAGAGCTTTTTCTTTTAAATCTTCATTTTTGTAAATTAAATAAGCATTAGTAATTACAATATCAGCACCATATTTACTAACATCCACAGTTTGTTTTCTTGGATGAATAACCGGCATCAAATTAGGTGTTTTAACATCACCATGTTTAGTTTTAAGAACACCTACACGACCTCTACCATCTTTAGCTTTAATCTCAAACATATTTTAATTCCTTGATTTTAATTAGAA
>JAKSUF010000215.1 GCA_024409145.1 archaeon
GTTTTGTTTGTGTACTATGGGTTTCGGTCTATGGGAATTTCATTTTGCTGCCAGCCTTTTTTTATCGCATTTTTTTTAGTTTTATTATTTACGAACTATTTTTAAGTTAAGTTTAAATCTTATAAAATTATATGTTTATTTAGTGATATAATGACTTTTCTTCAGATTTTTACTTTAGGATATCATTCAAACTATTTACTTGCAGGTCTTGCAGTTGGTTTGATTATAGCAGTATATTCTTTTTTTAGATTAAATAAATTATTTAATTATTTTAATATTGAGGAAAAAAATAGTTTAGTTTGTAGATTGTTTATATCCTGTATTATTTTTATTTTTTGTTATAATATTCAATCAACGTTTACTATTCTGTTAACTTATTTGTTTTTTTCTTCAGTTCTTGCAGACATTATTAGGATTGTTTATGAAATTATCTCTAAGTATTTTAATAGAGAGTGTATTTCAATTAGAAAATTTCATAGAAATGGGATTTTTGCATTGATTTTTTTTATTTTAATAGTATCTTTCAGTATTTATGGTATGTCTCATATAGATTCTACTAATTATTCTATTAATACTAATAAAACTAATGAATCTTATTCTATATTGTATATTAGTGATATTCATTATGATACTATTCAAGATACTCAATTATTCAAGAATAAATTACAAGAAATGAATAATACTAAACCTGATATTATTATTTTGGGTGGTGATATTGTTGATGAGAGAACTTCTAAAACGAGTATGGAAGAAGTTTTTTCATTATTGGGTGGTTTGAATTCGACTTATGGAATTTATTATGTCTTTGGTAATCATGATAAACAACCTAATATTAATGATTATATTAATGGTTCAAAACCATTTACTAATACTCATTTGATTAATACTATAAAGAATAGTGGTATAAATATATTAGAAGATAATTTTTCTTGTATTAATAATGATATTGATCTTATTGGTCGTGGTGATAGTGGTTTTGAAGATTCAATTCCTAGAAAAAATAGTTCTGACTTAGTAAATGTTAATAGTTCTAAATTTACTATTCTTTTAGATCATCAACCTGTTGATGTAAAATTAAATTCAAAATTAGGGGTAGATTTACAAATTTCTGGTCATACTCATGGTGGTCAATTATTCCCTTACGGTTTTGCTTCAGAAATTGCAGGTAAATATAATTATGGTAAGTATATTGTAGGAAATATGACTCAAATTACATCTTCAGGGTTTACTGGTTGGGGTATTCCTTTACGTAATGAAGCTAAATGTGAATATGTTTTAATAAATATTAATCAATAATATTTTCCATTTATGATAAATTATATATATTGTTTTATATAGATAATTTATTGTCGCATCATTTTATATGACTGGTGCTTACGGTCCTTTTATGAGGGAAGCTATGCTGTCTATGATTAGAAGAAACCCCGCATCAGATAGGCTGCCTGTTTCGAGGGTTACTCGTGGAGGAAAGGGTAAACTACCTGTGAAGCAAGAGAGTTAGTATACAGGCAAAATATTTTAAAATATTATTAATCACATTATGGTGCGATTAATTCTATTTTACTATTTTTTAAATTAAAATTTTTCTAATATTCTTCCATATACTTCTTTTAATTCTTCATCTGAATTTTCATATATTTTTTTAATTATAAGTTCTGGTGTACTCCTCGCTAAATAATTCATTTTAGGTGTTCTATCTACAATTAAATTATAATTTTCATCAAGTCCAGTAGCTTCTATTCCATCTACTCTTGTATCTGTATACTTCATTAATTCATTAGCCATATGTGTTACAATTATAGCATAAGAATCAGTTTCTTGTATCATTTCTATGAAACTTGATATAATTTTAACTGCAGCTTCAAGTTCTGTTATCCCTTCTAATTCATCAAGTAAAACTAATTTCTCAGATTTACTTGTTACTATAGGCATAAAAACATTTAAGAAAGATTCAAATGCTCCTGCATCTAAAGACCTTTTCTTTGAAAAATGATAAATCTCATCTACTAATTTTATTTTTGTATTCCTTGCAGGTACTGGTAATCCACTATGTGACATTATTCCTATTTGAGTTATTGTTTCTAGTAATGTTGTTTTTCCACCACTATTTGCTCCAGTTAATAATGCTACATTTTCACTATTATTTAAAGTATAATTTACTCTTTGTATATGAGTATTATTTTCATTTTCTTTTAAACATAAATCTAAATGTAATGCTTCTTTAATTTCAAATTTATCTTCAAATTCGGGTTTATATAAGTTATACTCGTATGCAAAACTTCCGAGAGCAAATTCATAATCAAATTTAATTGTTTCTTCTAGTTCTTTTTCTGCTAGATTCTTAATGCTTGCTAAATGTTCAGCAGCTTTAATCTTTTTATCAAAATAATTATTTTCTTGATTTGATATAATTTTTTGTTTTATTCTTTCAATTTCTACATCATCTATTTCTATTGGGTATTTTTTGATAAAAGGATCAAATTCAATTCCTGATTTTTCTTTGATAATTTCTTTTGATTTACTTATAATTTCACTAAATATTTTTTCTATTTTTGGAGGTAAATCATTATTTAATAACTTAAGTATTTCATCTCCTTGAAGATCTATATTTTCAATTTCTTTTTTTAGTGATTGGTCTATATTTACTTTTTCATTTGCAATTATTTCATCTAAATCAAGGTCTTCTTGTTTATAATCTTCAAGTTCATCGATTATTATTTTTATATCTTCACAAACACTCTCTAATCCTAGAATTTTTCTTATTTTATAAACAGTTTCAAATAAATTTTTATTTTCTTTAAAGTAATCTAATATGACTTCTGGAACTATTTGATAATCTTCAGATTCTTTACTAATCATTATTAAATTACTTGCTCCACCAAAATCTAAAAATCCTTGATTATAAACATAAAATATGAATTCATAATTTCTCATTTCTTCTTGGAATAATGGAGTATCTGAAGCAGTTAGTACTGGATAATACTTATTCAAACCTAATTCCATTAGATAATCACTATCTTCAAGACTTTCTGTAAGTAAAACCTTACTTCCATCATAATTAGCTTTATTTAACTTAGGTTTATCTAAACTTTTCATTAATTTTTTTAATTCGTTAATGGGTAATTGACTTACTTTTTCTTTAGCAGCCATCACAAAATTTAATCTTTCATTTATTAAATTTTCATCTTTTACTGGTGCAAGAAGTAATATGCGATTTTTTGAGTAACTTGTATTTGAATACTTTAATATTTTCTCAATAATTTCTTCATATAACTGGAAAGCTCTTTCACTTTTAAGGAATTTTTGAGCAGGATTTCCAAGTAATTGATTCATTATTTCAATAGCTTTTCTTTGACTTATTCCTTCAATATTTATGATTCTTTCTAAATCAAGATTATCAATTACTTTTTTTAGTTCTTCTTCTCCTCCTAAATTTAAT
>JAKSUF010000216.1 GCA_024409145.1 archaeon
CTTATTAAAACTACTTTGTTATATAAATTTAAATAATATGTTAACTAAACTATTAATATAAGAATTTATATAATAATGGATATAATATTCCTATAATAGTATACTAAATGTTTATAAATATTATAACTTAGAAATTTATTTTTAATTAAAAATGGTTCGGTGGTAACTTGAAAGTTATTATAGATGCATCTAATGTTGCTCATTACAAGAAAGTGGGAGACGAAAAAGGAAAGTTATCTAATATTATTGCTGCAGTAAGAGCTTTAGAAGCCGAGGAACATGATTTTTTAATTATTGCAGATGCTTCATTACGTCATATGATTGATGATAAAGAGAAATATATTAAGTTAGTTGAGAATGAAGTTATTGATGAAGTCCCTGCAGGAACCGTTGCTGATCATTATATATTAGAACTTGCAGAAGAGGAAGGTGCAAAAGTATTATCTAATGACAAATTTAGAGATTTTGCTTCTGAATTTCCAGATTTAAGGAGTATGAGACTTTCTTTCTCAATGTCTGGTGATAAATTAGTTATAGGTAAATCTAAAAAACCTAAAAAAGTAAAAAACCTTCTTCAAAATATTTGTGATGATATTTTAGAGGAATTAGATAGAAAACGTTGGATTGTATTTACTAATAAAGAATCTACAGAATTTACTCCTCTTAATATTGCAAAACAAGCTATTCTTAAGCTTAATCAATCTGAAGATGGTATGTCTTCTAAAATTGAAGGTGTTTTTTCTAAATTACCTATGTTTGGTAAAGTTATGGAAATGGTTGAAGATGTTGAAACTTCAGCACCTTATGTTATATTTGTATTGGTTCATCCTAGAGATTATAAAGCTGCTGTTAAAGATGCTGGAAATATTTCTGTTACAATTGCAGATAGGCTTAAATTAGTTCACAAACCTTTAGTAGCTATTCGTAATGATTTATTCATAAAACCTGGTTATTTTGCTTTACATATTCTTTTAGTGGATGAAGTGGAAGATGTTCCACCATTTAATATTGAGATTCAGACTAATAGTTATGATGAAATATTTATTAAGAAAAATTCAAGAAATATTGCAAGTACTGTTGCTGCAAGACTTGGATGTTGGAAATTCCCATTTGTTTCTGTAAAACCAAATATGTTACTTGAGAAACCTGGGGATTTTGAGATTTATTTAGAAAAAAATACTAAACAGAAAAAAGATAAAAAGAAAGATAAAGATAATGATGAAGGTAAAAAAGGTATTTTTGGATTTTAGTTTTATTTATATTTTAATAAACTAATATCCTTTAGTTTTTATCTTTATTGTATTTTAATAAAAATAGTATTTTTAAATTTTAGCTTTATTTAGATTTTTTAGATTAATTTAATTGAGATAATGGAGGTTTTTTATGGCTAATCATAGTATAATAAGATCAATAGTTTCAGCGTTTACTAAACATGAAATTATTAGTATTGGTACTAAATATTTCCCTACAACACCACTTGAAACTGAATATGTGGATATGTTTAATTATACTCACACTATGCTTATGGAGATTGAAAAAGCGAATATCACTACAGAAAGTATTTTTACAAATCTTGTTCGTGATATTGGTCGTGAAAATATTCCAGAACAGCATAGTTTTTATGAATTACTTCCTGCAGAAAATAAAGTTGAGGAATATGCTCTTGTTAGTAATATTATAATGGGTAGTGACCGTTATATGTATATTGAGCTTTCACATCCTTCTCGTATAATTAATTTATTCACTGACATTATTGTTTCTGAAAAAGGGGAGATTATTGAACGTAGTAATACAGAAATTGTCTCAAGAATGATGTCTAAAAATGATGCTATTCGTATAGCTATTAAACTTGTTGGTATTGGTCTTGAAAATGGTGTTAATGTTAGAGCAGCTGCTGGTATGACTGGTGCAGCAGCTATTGAAAGATCTATTAAGTTTAATAGGGAAGTTGGAGATGTTCCTGGTGTTGCTTTTACTAAATTAGGTGGAGAATATGCTCTTGTTTTAGATTCTAAATTTAGTTTAGGTCAATCAAAAGCTCCAGATTATCAACATTATTTATTCATTGATATAGTTAATTCAACTAAATATATTTCTAAAAATGGTAGAGATACTCTTGTTGATTTAATGACTCGTGTTAAAGCATTCATGGAAGACTGTGGTGGTGAAATAGAAGGTTATCGTGAAGGTGGAGATGATTTAATTGCTCATTTCCCAAGTAAAGATATTGCTATCCGTGCAGGTTTAGATTGTGCTTGGTTTATTTTGAATAATGGTGCTAATGTTAAAATTGGTATTGGTAAAAGTAGACGGGAAGCTGGTGAACGTGCAAGTAGAGCAGAAAATATTATCAAAAGCATGAGTGGAATGAATTCTTCTTCTTTAGTTGTTTTTGATTTAGCTAATGGTCTGTATGCTTATAGTATACCTTCTGATACATTGAGAACTTTTTGTGAGTTGTTTTCAAATAAGAAAGGTAAAATGGTTACTTTATTTGTTGTAGTATTCATTTTGTGTTATCTTTTATCTATATTAGGTATGGGTATATATGGATTTGCAGTTGTTTTAATTGTAGTAGCTATTGCTGCATTTAAATGATTTGGTTAATAATTATTGTTAATTTTATAACTATTTTTAGTTATTTAATTAACTGTTCTTTTTATTTAATTGCTTCTTTTTTAATTTAATTTTTCATTTTTGAGACTATTAACTATTTTTAATATCTTATATCTTTTATATTACATATCTTTAAATAGTATTATTAATATAAATATTTGTATTATATTAATTAAGTAATAAATTCAATTTTAAAATATTTGGTGAATTTTAATGAAATTAAGAAATAATTCTAATCCTAATCAAAGGAAAAGAATTGGGAATCCTAATCAAAGGAAAAGATCTGATGCTTATTATAAAAGAAATTCTTCTCCTTATCAAAGGGATTCAAATTCTAATAATCGATCAAGGATTAAGAGAAAAAGAAATAATCCTAATCAAAGAGCTAGGATAAGGACAAAAAATAATCCTAATCAAAGGAGAATGTCTAATTCTAGTTATCGTAGGATGAATTCTCAACAATATTATGGAAGAAATTCTCAACCATCTCAAAGTAGAGGGTTTAATTCTAATTCTATTGTAGTTGTTGTTATTATTTTAGCATTTATTATTGGTGCTGGAATGGGTGTTTCCCAAATATTTGCTGTAAATCATTCAGATGATAATAAAACTCAAGTAACTTATCAAGATGTAACTAATAATGTTTCTTATTATGAAAATTTATCTGCTAATAGTTCTTCTGATTATTATGATCCATATTCTGATAGTGGAGAAATTACATATAATGACAGTAGTCTGAATGTGTATAATGATTCGTATTTTGGGTCAAGTCCGTTGTCTGATTGATGAGGGTTCTTGTTTTTGGTCAAGTCC
>JAKSUF010000217.1 GCA_024409145.1 archaeon
CCTAATAAAGTTACCGCTAATAAGTTTTATGAAAAATTGGTGTATCTTCTTGGTGGTGATTTTACTGGTATTGCTGTTTTTTCTGGTGAAATATTGGTGCAAGACGTTTCTCAAATGATGAGATATTTCTATCATTTAGATAACCCTAATAAAGAAAGATTTGATTATGATAATAGCTACTTAAATTGTGATATTTGCTTTTCTCCTTATGTTGCGAAAGCTTTTGATTTAGAAATAACTAATATTTTAACTATAATGCTTCTGGGCTCTGGTATTCATACTTTAGACTTTCTTTTTAAAAAGTCCAGTATTAACTCTTTCGTTCTTCAGTATTGGCTTCGTCAAGGTCGAAATCTTTATTATATTTCTAAATTACTTGATGAAAATCTAAAGAATAATATTGACAATTAAAATATTTTAATGTATATTATTTTTAAGTTAATTATTTAAGGCATTTTTAGAAAGGTTGGTGATTTATATGATGTCTTGTTATGCTTGTAAAATTAGTATTGTTAATGCTTTTATTACAAAAGATGGTAAAAATTTAATTATGGAGTGTGTTGTTGATGATGGTCAGCAGAAACACGTTTCAACTTTCTGGGAAAACCCAGATAATTTCCAAGATGTAATTAACGAACATATTGATAAATTCAATGCTGAATGTATTAA
Source organism: archaeon (assembly GCA_024409145.1). Lineage (GTDB taxonomy): Archaea > Methanobacteriota > Methanobacteria > Methanobacteriales > Methanobacteriaceae > Methanobrevibacter. Next base: position 670 of record JAKSUF010000217.1, read on the forward strand.
AGTTAATTACCAGTATAGAATTACTCGTAGATTATAATGGGGGTTATATGGATGATAATTTGGAATTTGATTTTGATATGGATAATTATATGGACTTTGATTTTGATAATTCTACTGATAATGAATTATCTGAAGAAGAAGAAACTGGCGAACTTATACAAGGATATGTTTCAGCAGATGAATTCTCTGAACAATTAGCAATTATTCAAGATAACCAGCAAGTTATTATAAATAATTTATCTTATCAAAGTAATATAATTACATTTGCTTTTATTGTTTTTCTTGGTGTGTTAGTTATGAAATGTTTATTACATTTCTTTAATTAAAATAATTTAGAAAGAGAGGTGATTTTATGTTCCCATTTTTAGCAACTGCTGGTACTTTAACTGGTATCGACTGGGGCACAGTTATTACAGCTTCGAGTTTTCAGCCATTAATTGATGGCATTCTTGATATTCTCCCTGTATGTATCGCTGTGGTTATTCCTATGTTAGTTATCCGTAAAGGCTGGGATTTCCTTAAAGGAAATATTTATAGTGCCTAATTGCATTATTGCGAAATGCCCACTATCTAATTATAGGTAGTGGGTCTTTTGCTTTGAAAGGGGTTTTATGTATGAAATATTTTTTGAGTTTATTTTTATTTTTTATATGTCTTTTCTTGTATTTCTTTTTTATTGTTCTGATTTTCTATCTAAAAAATAGGAAACACTTTGAACCTAATACAAGTACTTTTAAAAAACCTAATAAAATTAAAATGTTGTTCTGGGATTTTCCTAAACAGCTTGGTATTGATATTTCTAATCGTGACCCAAATTTTTTTAAACCTCAAGGTATAATTATTTTTACTGGTGAACAAGGAAGCGGGAAAACTATGTCAATGATTAAATGTGCTACTGATTTGAAAGAACAATATCCTAAAGCTAAAGTTATTTCTAATACAGATTTTAAGTTACAAGATAAAGCTATGGAAAGCTGGAAAGATTTGACATCTTATAATAATGGTAGTAATGGAGTAATTGTTATTTGGGATGAGATACAAAATGCTATGAATTCTCGTTCATATAAAAATTTTCCTATGGAAATGGTAGGCGTTGTTACCCAGAATAGAAAAAATAAGCGTATTATTTTATGTACTGCTCAATCTTTGCATATGGTTGACAAAACTATTAGAGTTCAAATGTCTCAAGAACGTCACTGTATGAATTTATTTGGTGTTTTAAATGTTGTTTTTAAGTATAAATATCAATTTGATAGTGACGGAGAGCCTATTAAAAAGACTTTTAAAGGTTTATATTTTTACTGTCAAAATGATAAATTAAGAAATAGCTATGATACTTATAAAGTAATTGATGTTTTGACTAAATCTGGTTTTAATGAAAGGAGTGTTAATAATGATACAAAAATTGTTTTCAATGATAAAAAGAAGAAAAGCTTTAAGTGGTAGTATTTGTTTATTACCTTTTGTTTTGATGTTTATGGCTTCTAATCCTATGCAATCAACTATAACTGAGCCACCATATACAATAGGGCCTACTCTTGACGGTCTTATTACACAAAGTATGATTGATAATGCTGTTTCTGGTATTAATCCTACTGGTGAACATTGGATAATTGTTATTGAAGAATGTAATAGTACAATTTGTAGACTTGTTTATTATGATGATTTTGCAACTGATACTATTTCTAAAAATGACTTTATTAATGGTTTTGATTTTTATTGGTCTAATCAAGATTTACATAGGGGTTTAGCGTCTTATTTTCTTTTAGACGGGTCAGAAAGTAACTGGAATTATACTACTACTGGAAATATTCAATGTTCTATATCTGGTATTAATCAATATAATAGAGGTTGGGTTATTGCGTCAAGTGATAATTTTATTTTCTGTGGTGGAATTACCCCTTGGGTAATTTTCCAAGCAGAAATCGAAGAACCAGAACCAGATTATCAAGTCCACCCAAAGCCGCCAGAATTTGACGGAGATTACCCAGACGAAACAAACGATAGTACAAATATTTTGACAAAAATATTTAATCGTCTTGGAAAAATAGGAAATGATATTAGAGAATTCAATAATAATATTTTCGATAATTTCAAAGATTTTTTCAAGCCCTATCTGGACAATATAACTCAATGGATAAAAGATATAAGAGATTATATTTTCGAAGAACCCGATATGACTACTTGTGCACAGCTTGTAAAAGAAAGTGGTGTTGGTCAGTTATTGTCTGGTGCTAAAACTTGCTATGATTTATTTATTAATGCTGTTCGTGTTGCTGATGAATATAATTCTATTCCACGTTTTAGCTGGTCTTTTACTTTGTTAGAACATGAATTTATTATTGCTTATGATTTTGGCTGGTATAATTCAGATGTTAAAAGGCTCTTTCTTTCTGTCTTTATTCCTTTCTGGTTGCTTGGTTGCTTAATTTATTTATGTAAGATTATTCCAGATTTGCTTTCTGGCGTTTCTGGTTTTAAAGGGGGTGACTAAATGATTAATGATACTTTAATTAGGTTATTATTTGATTTTCTAGAACTTATTACATCTTTTGACGATATTGAAGCTTTTTCTGATTTTGTAAGGCGTTTACTTTCTTTGATGGCTGGCGTTGTTGCTTATATTCCAACATTTAAGAATTATTTATCACTTGTTTTTTACTTTATCCCTAAAGAGTTTGTCTTGCCTTTGCTTGAAATTTCTGGTCTTGCTTTGCTTGTTCGTATT
>JAKSUF010000218.1 GCA_024409145.1 archaeon
ATCTAAAGAAATAATTGATTAATAAATAAAATATAAACAAATATGGACTTAATTAGATAAAAAGGAATAAATAACAATTATCTAATGAAAAAATAAAAAGCATAAAATTAAAAATTATTTAAAATATAACTATCCCTACTTTAAAACAAATAACTTTAAGCAAAACACTTAAAAATCAATGAAAAATAGACATAAACATTAGATTAAGAAAATTAAAAGAGAATAGAGAAGATAAAACAATGCAAAAATAAAAAAAATAAAAAGATAAAAAAATAAGATTATTTATTAGATTAATCCATATCCAAACTAAAGTTAAGAGAAGGAGTACTATGAGTTAAAGAACCAAGAGAAATAATATCAACATCACACTTAGCATAATCTAGAATATTATCTTCATTTATTCCACCAGAAACTTCAATTAAAATATTATTTCTAAGATTTTTATCATCCAAAACAGTTAATACTTCAATTACTTCTGAAGGACCCATATTATCCAACATGACAATATCTGCACCATTTTCACAAGCAATTAATGCATCAGAAAGATTTTCAACTTCAATTTCTATTTTTTTAGAGAAACTAACCTTAGATTTTGCTAAAAGAAGTGCTTCTTTTACAGATCCTACAACTGCAATATGATTGTCTTTAATTAAAACCATATCATCAAGAGCAAACCTATGAGTATCCCCACCACCAATAGCAATAGCTACTTTATCAAATTTTTGAAGAGCAGGAGAAGTTTTACGAGTTCCAGCAACTCGAATATTTGGATTTATTTTTTTAACTTTATCCACAACATTATTAGTTGCAGTAGCTACTCCAGACATCCTCATAAGCAAATTAAGCATAGTTCTTTCCAAAAGAAGAATAGTTCTAGCATTACCTTTTATTTCTAAAAGCAAATCTCCTTTTTTAATTTTATCCCCATCATTCATAGAAGAAATTATATCTATATCATAATCAGAAACTAAATTTTTAATAATTTCAATACCTGCAAGAACACCATCTTCTTTAGATTTTAATCTTGCTTCAAATATTTTATCAACCGGAATCAAAGTATTTGAAGTAATATCACCAAAACCACAATCTTCCTTTATCATATATTCAATAATATCTCTCATAATATCACGATAATTATGATTAATAATCATTAATAAACTAATAACCACTAAGAAATTAATAATTAAAAAATTAACAATTAAGAAAAATACATAAAAATTAGATTTAAATAGTAATAAAAGTTCAACAATTAAAACCATAGCTTAAATCAAATCAATATTAATTATAATATATGTCATTATACTTTATATATTTAAATTATAAAATTAATAAAATAATATATAAAATAAAAAAGGGATAAGATGGAAATTACAATTTTAGGAACTTCATCTGCAGTACCTACAGAACATAGAAATCATACAGCAATTATTTTAAGAGCTTTTGGAGAAACTATGCTCTTTGACTGTGGAGAAGGAACTCAGAAACAATTAGTTAAAGCAAAAATAAGCCCTATGAAAATCAGTAAGATATTTATAACTCATTACCATGGAGATCACATTCTTGGACTTCCAGGACTTATACAATCAATGGGTTTTAGAGGTAGGGAAAAAGATTTAGACATTTATGGTCCTAAAGGACTTCATAAATTAATTAATGCAATTTCTAATTTTGGTTTCTTTCAAATTAATTTTAATATAAACATACATGAAATCACAGATGGAATAATCCTAGAAAACGATGAATATATTATTGAAACAGCTAAATTAGAACACAATATCACAAATATGGCATATTCTATTTATGAAAAGAAAAAACCAAGATTTATAAGAGAAAAAGCAATTGAATTAGGTATTAGACCAGGACCTCTCTTTGGCAAACTTCACAATGGAGAAGAAGTTGAAGTCAATGGAAAAATCATAAAACCAGAACAAGTTTTAGGAGAACCTAGAAAAGGAAAAAAATTCGCTTATTCTGGAGATAGTCGTCCTTGTAAACAAATGATTGAACTTGCAAAAAATAGTGATTTATTAATTCATGAAGCTACATATGAAAATGAAGACCAAGAACATGCAATAGCTAATGCACATTCAACAGTAAAAGAAGCAATAGAAGTTGCAAAAGAAGCTGATGTCAACCAATTAGTACTTACACATATTAGTACAAGATATAAAGAAGATAAAACAATGAAAAAAGAAGCTAAAGAATTATTTGAAAATACAATAATTGCATATGATTATTTGAAAATAGAACTTTAAAATTTAAAATAATCAATAAAGTAGCTAACTAACAAAACTAACAAAAATTAAAAATTTAAAATAATCAATAAAGTAGCTAACTAACAAAACTAACAAAAATTAACAAACCAACTAATAATTGGAGATAATATGAACATATTAGACATTATACCAAAACATGGACTAACTGAAATCATTAGTACTATAATTATCATCATATGTGCAGCTATAACATTTAAGATAATAAGTTATTTTTTAAACAAATTAGAAACTAAATGGGATTTAGATGTAACTCTAATTTATATTTTAAATGATTTTATAAAATATATAATTATAATTATGGCATTTGGATGCATCTTAAGTGTTTTTGGTATAGATCTTCAAGGAATAATAGTAAGTTTAGGTGTTATAGGAGTAATTTTAGGTATTGCATCAAAAGATATTGTTTCAAACTTTTTATCAGGGCTTTTTGTATTATCAGACAAAACAGTTCGTGTTGGAGACATAATGGAAGTTTCAGATTATAAAGGAACTGTAAAAAAGATAGGTTTTAGAAACACCACAATTATAAACCAAAAAAATCAATTAGTTACAATACCTAACTCATTACTTAACTCTAGACCCTATCGAAAATTTTTAGATTTAGAAGATTATAGGATTGATATTTCTGTACAATTACCCTTCGATGCAAATTTAAAACAATTTGAAATAGATATAAAACAAATAATTAAAAAATATGAATGGGTGAATAAGGAACATAAAATTCTTATCAAAGGAGATTTAATAACTGAAGAAGGTCCAAAAATGATTGTAAGTACTTGGGTTAAGGATTATAAAATGTTAGACCCAGGAAAAGTAATCATTATGAATGAAATTACTGACTATATTTACAATAAATATAAAATAACACAATGAATTGAACAGTTAAAATATAAAAAGAATTTTAGTCCAAGTATATCTAAAGCCAGAAAAAATTATCTAATAAATGCTCAAACATCTGTTTGAAGCATACTTGAAGTATCAAAATAATAAAATAAGATATAAATTTATATTTTTAATAAATAAAATTTTAAAAAATAAGTACAATAAACAAATAAATTTTAATAAATACACTATAAAAAAATAATTTTAAGATATTTAATTTAAG
>JAKSUF010000219.1 GCA_024409145.1 archaeon
GTTGATAATAAAATAGTTATTTTTTAAATATTAAAAGAAGTGATGGTTTAAAAAGAAAAAATAATAGCTACTAATGTAGCTAATATTTTAATTATTTGTTTAATTTTTGATAGTTAGAAGCTTGAAGACCGTGGTATTTAATCATACCTTCAATCTCATTTTGGTCAGTTTCTTTATCTTCAAAAGTGATTTGTTCAATACTGTGTAAACTAAATGGGGATTCTCTAGTTACAGGTTGAATAGATCCTTTGAATAATTTCATAACAACTTTACCACTAACTCTTCTTTGCATTTGGTCAATAGCTTGGTCAAGGTCTTCTCTTAATGGTTCTTGCCATAATGCTTCGTATACAAGGTCTGCATATAATGAACTCATGTAATTTGCGAATCTAATTTCTGCAGTAGTTAAAACTAAACCTTCTAATGCTTTGTGTGCTGCAATTAACAATTTAGCTCCTGGTACTTCATAAAGTTCGTGACTTTTAAGACCAATCATTCTGTTTTCAATAATATCTACTCTACCAACACCATTTTCTCCAGCAATTTTGTTTGCTTCATTAATGATGTCAACTAAGTTCATCATTTCTCCATTAATAGCTATTGGCACACCTTCTTCAAATTCAATAGATACTTTTGTTGGAGTATCTTTTGCATCTTCCGCAGATGCAGTCCATTCATAAATTTCTTCAGGAGGTTCTTCAGCAGGGTCTTCGAGAACTCCACCTTCAATAGCTCTTCCCCAGATGTTTTCATCAATACTGTAAATTTTATCAGAAGGTAATGGAAGACCATGTTCTTTAGCATAAGCTACTTCTTCAGTTCTAGTTAAATTCATTTCTCTAATTGGAGCAATAATTTTGAAGTCAGACATAGAACGAATAATTGCTTCAAATCTGAATTGATCATTTCCTTTTCCAGTACATCCGTGTGCAATTGCAGTAGCTCCTTCTTTTTCTGCAACTTCAATAATTTTCATTGCAATTAAAGGTCTTGCAAGTGCAGTACTTAAAGGATAACCTTCATATTCTGCATTAGCTTTGATTCCTCTTGCGATATATTCTTCTGCAAATTCTTCTTTAGCATCGATGATATAATGGGTGCTTTGATTGATTGAATCTGCGGAATTTTGAGATTTTTCTAATTCTTCTCTTGGTTGTCCTACATCAACACAACAAGTGATAACTTCATAGTTGTATTTTTCTTCTAATAATTTAACACATACAGTGGTATCTAATCCTCCACTGAATGCAAGAACGACTTTTTCCATTTTTGTCTCCTCATTGAATTTAATTATTTAAATAAGTATAATTCTATTGATAAATATTTATCTTAGATGATTTTTTAATTAATCTTATCTTTGATTAAATTTATCTATCTTAAACTTATGTTAATTAATAGGATATCATGGTGATATCTTATTAGTTTATAAATTTATTTTTTATATTATATATAGGTTTAATCTATTTTCTATTTTTTCTGTTGTTGGTTTTATATTGTTTATTATTGTTAATTTTTTATTATATTTTTTCAATTTTATTAATTGCTCATTTAATCGTTTCATTTAAATATAATATTTTATATAAATAACTGTGTGATTTTTATGAGTAGTAGGGATAATTTTGGTGGATTTAGTAATAATTTAGAATTAGATTTAATTTGTTCTACTTCTGGTGGTTTTATTTCTGCTAATAAAAATATTTTTGATAATTTAGTTTTATCAGATATTGCTAAAGTTGTTTTAGAAGAATCTGTTAATGGGACTGTTTTACTTAAAATCGGTAATGGAGGGCCTAAAGTTTTTATGGTTGCTGGAGTTCATGGTAACGAATTATCTCCACAAATAGCTATGATGTATCTATTAGATTATCTTTTAGAAACAGAAATTAATGGAACTGTTTATATGGTTCCTTTTGCAGCACCAAAAGCATCTATGGAAAGTAAAAGGTATCTTGATGGTGTTGATTTAAATAGGTCTGCACATAAAACAGGCTCTGTTACTAATATTATTTTAAATAAAATTATAAATTCTGGAGTTTCTGGACTTGGTGATTTTCATTCTTCTGCTCCAAATACTAATCCTGGTAAAGAAGGAGTTTTTTGTTCTAAAGAACCTTCAAGTGAAAGCTTAACTATTGCAAAGTTTATTGCAAATTCTATGGGGTCTGAAGCTATTAAATATAATCGTGCTGGAATTCCGTTTAAAGGAGCATTAGAAGATGAATCTAATCTAGCAGGTATTCCTGCAGTTACTTGTGAAGTTTTTGCTCCAGTTTCGTTTGCTAATGAAAAAACTTGTGGGCGTTCTTTACTCCAAATGAAATCATTTTTAGAATATTTTGGTGTTTTACTTTAATTTAATCTTTAATGAGTCAATTTTTGTTAATTATGATTTATTTTATTTATTTTTATTTTCATTGTTTTAATTTTTTTAAAAGTTATTATTGAATTTGTAATTTCAATTTTGGTTATTTTTATTAGTTTTTCTTATTTTTTAATTTTTATTTTTATTTTTCAAATGCTCTTAGTAAATTTATATTATATTTAAATAACACATCTATATTATCTAACTCTATATTATCTAACATGATTTATCTAAGTAAAGGAGGTTTCATTATTTCTTCTTATAAAGGACATACTATTTTTGCATTTGTTTTATCTTTGATTATTTTTCAAAATCCTTTTGCTGTAATTTTGTCTCTTATTGGAGCTAATTTACCTGATTTTGATCATAATGTGAGAAGATTATATGTTATCTTGATATTTTTAGTTGGTGCTTTGATTTCTATTGTTCTTTATCATTTTAATCTTCCTTTCTATTTGGGGATTGTTATTTCTGCTCTTAGTGTAATTTTTTTATTTTCATCTCATAGGGGTTTTACTCATTCTTTCTTAGGTATTATTGTCCAAAGTTTAATTTTAGGATTAATATTGTATTTTGCTACTAATTTGCTAATTAGTTTTAATCTATTTGAATCTATTCATTTTGTAAGTAGTAAATTATTAATTGTTTCCCTTGTTCTTCTGTTTATGAGTATTTTATTCTTAAATAAAAATTTTTTATCTATTGTTCTTTTACTTATAATATTTTTATTATGGAAATTTCATAATTTTGAATTTACATTCTTTGATTGTATTTTCCCTATATTTTTGGGTCTTTTATCTCATATGATTTTAGATTCTTTCACACCTTCAGGTGTTAAACCGTTTATTCCATTCTCCGATAAAAAGGTTTATAAAAAATTTGGGATTGTTATGATAATTTTAATTATATTGGTTTTTCTTTGTGTTTATTATCATGATTTTTTATATTTAAAATTATCTGGATTAAATAATTTATTCATTCAAAATTTCTAATATTTTTTA
>JAKSUF010000022.1 GCA_024409145.1 archaeon
TACAACCAGGAGAATTCAAAATAGATGTTATCAAAAAACTAGATAAAGATCTTAACGAAAACTGGAATGATTTATTAAATATTTTATAAAAAATGAGTGCTTTAAGTGCTCATTTTCTATTGTAAAAAGTTATTGAAAAAGAAAAATATTGTGGTAAATTGTAATGTAGGAAAGGTATAAGGTATTGTGAAATGTTAAAGGTTCTTGTATTGATTTTGATAATTCAAATAGGTATTAATATTTTAAATTCATATTACATCCCTAAATGCAAAATGAAGATGGAAAAATATATGCACGCTTTAATTCCAACTACAGTTTCGGCAATAAGCATAATGTTTTATTTTTCAATCCTATATGTATTTAAAGCAGATGTAGCATTAATAACACCTATAAATATAATTAGTAATGTAATTATTTCAATTATATTTTTAGTAGTTAATGCCTTTGTTATCATATCAAAAGGAATAGATGAAAAGAAAGATAATGAAGTAACAATTGGCTTATTTTTTATCTTTTTATTGCCATTAATATTCTTTGCATCAATACCTATGACAATCACATTTTACATATTATTAAAAATAAGAAGAACTAAAGAAAAAACTATAAGAGTAACAGAAGAGGAACTATTTGAAGATGTATTAAGTGTTAATGATTATTCAAATAATGAAATCTCTGTTGATGAATATATAAGTCAACTTAAATATAATTCTAATTTATAAATAGGAGAAAACAAATGGTTTACACATCAGAGCAATTAAAAATGATTAATAGAGTATTTCCAATTGAATTCATTGAAGATGAATTTAGATTGGAAGGAGATTTAACTCTAAAAAGATTGTACAAAAGATTAAATGTTTTAAGCGATAATGATTTAAAGAATACTTATTACTTAATTCACATCAAATATAGACAAGAATTTGATGATGATAGTAATGAATATTTATTTAAGATCTATAAGATGCTTAAAGATATTTGTGCTGAAAGAAATATAAATTTAAGAAGATATCTTGATGGTATCAAACTAGCTAAGAAAACAGTTGACTTTTATTGCTTATTGATTTGTATTGCATCAGTTTTATTCTTAAAGAATTTTATATGGCTACATATAGTTTTTGCTGCTATTGGTATTACAATATTAGCAAACTGGGATAAAGTTGCATTATTTGTTGCTAAGAAATTAAAGAAAAAAGTTTTACATATTCAACAATTTAGTGAATTACCTAAGATGTTTACAATAGCATCTATTACATGTATGATTTTATATTTAAGAAATTTTGACTCGGTATTATATTTATTTACAGCTTATGTTGCATTATTGTTTTTACATTATGGAGCATATAAATATCTTGAAAGAGATGTTTATCCAGAACTTGATTCAATGAAAAAGAAAATTCTATGTAGAGGATATGAAATTGTTATGGCATTATTAATTTTATGGTGCATATATAATCCTACATTAGATTTTATTGGAGAAAAGTTTAATACAAAGAGCATAAAATATATTGAAGGTATTTGTACTGAAGTAAAAAATTTACCATTCGGATATAAAGAAATTTTAGTTGATGGTCTTAAAGTAAGAATATCTAGTGCAAAACATGATGTTGAAGTTGGAGATTATTATAGAATTGAATATGGTACACATACAAAAGCTATCACATATGTTTCAAGAAAAGATGTTCTTGGTAGATTTAAAACAGACAAAACTGAAGACTCGATAGAAATAGAAAATTATTTAAATGAATTAGAAAATAATGAAAAATAGTTATCTATAAATGAAAGGATTATAATATGAATCAAAATAATTATAATGCTTCCAATGGTATAGACATTACTAATGAAGAACAAAGAAAAAAAGAAATGGAGCGAATTGAAAAAAATATAGTTACACCAGTTGTTGATTCAAATGATGCTGATTTATATATTCAAGAACCTCTAGGTAAATTTCTTTTAAGAGAGTTAATTAGTTGGGTTATTATTATTTCTGTTGCATTTGGTATTTCATTACTTATAAATAAATATGTAATAGAAACAACAGAAGTAATTGGAGAATCAATGTCTCATACATTAGAACCTGAAGAAAAATTATTAATTGATAAATTAGTATATAAGATATCTAAACCTAAACGTGGTGATATTGTAGTTTTTTTACCTGATGCTGAAGGTAAAAATTATGTTAAAAGAGTAATAGCTTTACCTGGTGAAACAATAGACATTCATGATGGTTCTGTATTTATTGATGGAGAACAATTATTAGAAGGCGAATATTTACCAAGTGAAACACTAACAAATAAAATGTATAATAGCAAAACATTCCCTTATACATTAGGTAGCGAAGAATATTTCTGTATGGGTGATAATAGAACAAATAGTTTTGATTGTCGTTCACAAGAAATTGGAGCTGTTACAGTAGAACGTATGAGAGGTAGAGTAATAGCTAGATTATATCCTACAGATAATTTAAGATGGTTCTTTAGAATTAAGTATAAGGAAAATTCTAAACCACTAGAAGAATAATAAAAGCTATTGATTATATATTTTAAAAGTGATATCATTATTGTTAGTAATTAAGAAAGTGAGATGACATTTTAATGGACGAAAAAGAAGTTAAAGAATTAAATGAAGAAGTAAAGAAAATAGATAAAATGACTTCTAAAAACAAAGAAACATTTTTAGAAAAGAATGTTAAGAATGTTGTATTAAGAGAAATACTTGAATGGATAGAAGTTTTAGTAGTAGCATTTATTTTAGCTATGGTTATTAAAACATTTGTTATAGAAACAACAGAAGTTTCTGGTGAATCTATGATGACAACATTACATCACAAAGAAAAACTTTTAGTAAATAGATTTATTTATAAATTTACTACACCTGATAGAGGCGATATAATTGTATTTTTACCTGATAACGAAAACAGAAATTATATCAAAAGAATAATTGGTCTTCCAGGAGAAACAATTGATATTAAAGAAGGTAAAGTTTTTGTTAATGGTGTTGAACTTGTAGAAGATTATTTAACACAAGAAACGTTTAATATAATTAGAAATCCTAAAACATTCCCTTACACATTAGCAGAAGATGAATATTTTGCAATGGGAGACAATAGAGGTAATAGTTTAGATTCTAGATCAGAAGATGTTGGAGTACTTACTGTAGACAAGATGAGAGGAAAAGCTATTTGTAGAATTTATCCTTTCGATAAGATGTGTGTATTTGGTGATATCGAATACTCAAACTTAAATGAAGGAACTTCATCAGAAGATATAACAATGGAAGAAGCAAATTAAGATAATAAAAAAGGAATACGAAAGTATTCCTTTTATTTTTTTACTAATTTAATTATTAAATTAAATTAGCTTTTTTATATATATCATCAACACCTTGTATGATATGTTTTTCATTAAGAGGCTCATTATAAAGGTTATTAGTTGTTTCAATCTTTGTTAATCGATCGTTGCAATGAGCGTTAAGAGTTTTTAATTCTTCAGAAATGAATATTAATTCTTTTCTAATGTTTTCGAATTGTTCTCTAGTATCCATAATAACCTCCTTTATCTTTTCTCACTTTAATAATACAATATTTTCCTAATTATTGCAAGTTTTGATGTCGATATAAATAATAAGATAAGGGGGAATATATGGTTAATTTTGTCAAAAATAACGGAATAAATACTATATATAATGAAGGAATTTTTCGTGAAAACAAAGAAAAAAGCCGTGAAACTATCTTCAATACAGTTTTAACGGACACTAATGCACGTATTTCTTTGGAAAAATGCGAGTTTGATACAAATAAGAACTGCTTAATTAGTACTATTAAAGATTTGCAGGGTTCAAACATGTCAAACAAGGCATTATTAAACGCTTCTAAGACACTTTCGGCTAAATACCATGTTCCTAGCTTATATATATTTATGGGATTAAACAATAACGGAAATTTATCATTAGATGAGAACGACAAATTTACTTTTTCGATGAATCTTAATAAAGTAAATGTAGGAAACATCAGGACTTTTATCTGGAAAGAAGATGGGTCTAAGAATATTTCTGTATCAAGATCTAATGGCCCTGATATTCAAAGCTTAGATGATGAAGAGATTAAAAAAATATTTGAAGAAGTAGATAAGAATAATGATGAAGTTAAAAAACTTATTGAAGAAGAATTAAAAAAAAGAGATGAAGATGATATAAAACTACATGAAATTAATGAAAAAATTAAGCATGAAGAAATGCTAAAAAATGATTTTGTTACTTTAAAATTGTTCAATTAAAGTCACGTTTTATGTTGACTATAAAAAAATTCAAAGTATCATAAAATAGAGGATATAATATATATTAAATATAAAATGGAGAGTTAAAAATGATAACAAATTTGTTAAAAGATTTTTTATCTACTCTAATAGATATTGATGTTAAAGAAGAAACTAATAACATTAAATTAAGAAGTATTTTAAAAATTTACGTTTATGTTGGTGTTTTGTTTACCTTCTTAAATGGTTTATTTTTAATTATTGATCAACAATATATTGCAGGTATTGCAACATTTATATATTGGCTAATATTAGTTTTATTTATTAGAATAGGTGATTATACTAAGTTAACATTTACAGAAAGTATATTAGTAATTACTACAATTGTTTATTGTGCTTTCGAAGCATTTACACTTGGTGGTGAAGGAAATTATCAAGCATTAATATTTTTGATTATTCCTATAGTTGCAGGAGATGCTGAAAAAAGCAAAAAGAAAAAGATATTCTATTTTATCTCAACAGGTATTTTATATGTACTAATGGAATATAGATTTGTTTTTGTAAATCCAATATGGATTATTTCAAATTGGATCATGTTCCTTATTTCATTATCAAATGGAATGCTTGTATTCTTTTCACTAGTTTTACACACATTACTTTGTGATATGTATAGTGATACAACAATCGATAAATTAAAAGAAGATAAAAAATTATTAGATAAAGACTCAAAGATGGATCACTTAACAGGTCTATATAACAGAAGAAGTATGGAAAGATACTTAACAACACTTGAAGAACAATATCACATTACAAATAAACCTTTTGGTTTAATACTATTTGATATTGACTTCTTTAAGAAAGTTAATGATACTTATGGTCACCAAGCGGGTGATAAAGTTCTAGCTGAAATATCTAGATTAATTGTTTACTCATTAAGAAAATCTGATGAAGTATTTAGATATGGTGGTGAAGAAATTTTAGCAGTAGTAACTGGTGTTCAATCTAAAGAAGATTTAATTAAAGTTGCTAATAACATTAGATCAGATATTGAATCACTAAAGATTCCTTGTGATGATATTGATGTATCTGTAACAATTTCTGCTGGTACAACTTTATTTGATGGATCAGAAATTGATAGCATTATTAAGAGAGTTGACGAAGCATTATACACAGCAAAAAACAATGGAAGAAATAGAGTTGAATATTTATAATTGGAGGAATTATGAAAGGTTTAATTAATACAGGTTATGTATTAGTATTACTAGCTTCAATTTCACTTGGAGTATTATCAAGTGACTTACCTAACATTAAAGGCTTAATGTGGTCAGGTATTGTCATTTCAGTTATTGGATTATTTTTCACTAACTTATTTATGAAAGAAAGTTATAAACAAGATAAAGAATTTTTATACAAAGCAGCTTATTATATTTCAATAGTTATAGTTGTTATAGATTTCTTTGTTGTAGTTAAATATGCAATGGGTATTCCTGATTTAACAAACAAAATACAAATTGCTTTAGGATTAAAACAAGAAATAGTAATTGATACAGTTGCAGATGTTTATACATATGATGATGAATTTAAAATTACATTCGATTATCAAACAAACTTCTTTACAGTACAAAGAGATGAAGAAGGAACATTAAGATATTATACGTTAACATTAACTGATCTTAACGAAAATAAACAAAATGACATTAAGATGCATTATCATGGTAAAGTTGATATCAATAAAGAAAATGTAGTTTGTTTATATGGTATATTTGAACCATGTGATGAAGGAACAAGTATAGCAACACCATATTTAGAATTAACTAGTGGTGTATATGGTATTGAAGGAAATCAAATTATTATAGATGATGTATTCTCAAAAGTATTCCACAGAGAAAATATTTTCAAAAATAAAATTTTAACTATCTCTGGTTTAGTTCAAGATGGAACAAGCCTTAAGAGTGGTACTTTAGAAGAATATTATACAGATGATAATCTTGAATGCATTTATAATGGAAAAAGAGTTTACAAAGATGTTTATATTTGTAACGACTATGCTAAATTAAATACACAAGAAAAACTTGCTGAATACATTTCATACCTTGGTCTTGAAAGAGACAAAATGGTTTCAAAAATTCAAGGTAAAGAAATAAAAATAGGTGGTGATGTTGTAAATAAAATTAGATTATATTATTACAACAATCTTGATAGTTTAAACTTTATCGAAATTATATTTACTGGTAAAAAAGATTCTATAATTATTAAAGAATCAGATGCTAAATTTAAATTTGATAATATACAAAAGTTATACTAATTAGTATGACTTTTGTTATATATAATTAAAATTTTCTAAGGAGAAATAATATTATGAGAATGATTGATATCATCGAAAAGAAAAGAGATAATAAAGAATTAACTAAAGAAGAAATCAAATTCTTTGTTAATGGATATACAAAAGGAGAAATTCCTGATTATCAAATGTCAGCTCTTTTAATGGCAATATACTTTAATGGAATGACAAATGATGAAACAGTTAACCTAACAATGTCTATGGCTCACTCTGGAGATATTCTTGATTTATCAAGAATAAATGGATGCAAAGTAGATAAACATTCAACAGGTGGTGTTGGAGATAAAACAACTTTAATTGTTGCACCAATTGCTGCATGTTGTGGCGTTAAAATTGCAAAAATGAGTGGTAGGGCATTAGGATTCTCTGGTGGAACAATTGATAAATTAGAATCTTTTGATGGTATTAATTTAAGACCAGATGTTGAAGATTTTATTAAACAAGTTAATGATATAGGAATAGCAGTAATTGCTCAAACTGGTGACTTAGCACCAGCTGATAAAAAGATTTATGCATTAAGAGATATAACAGGAACTGTTGCAAATAAATCTCTTATAGCAAGTTCAATTATGAGTAAAAAAATTGCTGCAGGTTGTGATAAGATTGTTCTTGATGTTAAAGTTGGATCTGGAGCATTTATGAGAACAATTGATGAAGCAAGAGAACTTGCAAAAATAATGAGTGATATCGGTAAAGGTGTTGGTAGAGAAGTAGTATGTCTATTAACTAACATGGATGAACCATTAGGAATTAATGTTGGAAATATATTAGAAGTAAAAGAAGCTATGGAAGTATTAAAAGGAATTGGTCCTAGTGATATTACAGAAGTTTCTATTCAACTTGCTGCTAACATTGTTTCAATTGGATTATCAATTCCATATGATGAAGCTATTGATAAAGTAGAAAAAACAATTGAAGATGGATCAGCTTATGAAAAATTAAGAGAAATGGTATCACGTGAAGGTGGAGAAACAAAATATTTTGATGATTTAAATTTATTTAATGAAGCAAAATATAAAGTAAATATATTAGCTCCAAAGAGCGGATATATTAAATCTGTTGCTACAAATGAAATTGGTAGAGCATCAATGATACTTGGAGCAGGTAGAGAAACTAAAGAAGATGAAATAGATTTTACAGCTGGATGTCAAATCTTCAAAAAGACTTCACAACAAGTTAATGAAGGAGATGTTCTTTGCTGTATACATACAAACAATGAAGAAAAAATTAAAGTTGCTACAGATATTATTTTAAATGCATATGATATTTGTGACGAACTAATTGATAAACCAGTTTTAATTTATGATATTGTTAGATAAATGGAGTAAATGATGAACGATTATAATATTGATTATGGATCTTTAGACATGTCATCAGCTATTACAGAAGCAGAAAGATGTAAAGCATGTAGACTTCCTTTATGTACTAAAGCATGTCCATTAAATGTTAACGTTAAGAAAATATTAGCTCATGTAAAGAACTGTGATTATAATGCAGCTTATAACGAACTTGTAAGCAAAAATGCATTGCCAGAATACACGGCTTATTTGTGTACTGAAAGACCACTATGTATTGCAAACTGTGCTATAAGAACAACAAAAGAAGGTTTTATCATCAAGACAAGTTCTAAAGGAAGAATAGATATTCCTGGGATTGAAAAATTTATTATTAGTTATGTTAGACAAACAAACTCAGATGACTTTTTAATAAGAAGTAAATCTAAAAAGAGAGTTGCAATTATTGGATCAAATTCAGCTGCTATTAGCTGCGCAATTATTTTATCAATGAATGGTTTCAATATTTCTATTTATGAAAAAGATAACTTAATAGCTCAAGACTTAAGACTTGGATTATTAAACTATAAAATTGCAAACCAAATTGTTGAACAATATGAAGAAGATTTAGTAACTCATGGTGTACAAATTTATAAAAATCAAAGTATAAATGCTGATTTTGATTTATTAAAACTTAGAAGAGATTATGACTATTTAGTATTAACATCTAACTTTGAAAAAACAGATGCATTAAATATTCAAGGTGAAACAAAATCATATACATTACCAATTAACGATGTACTTCGTCTTGTAATGTATACAAAAGATTTCGTTAAGTTAACAAACAGAAATGAATATTTTAAAACAGATGACAACGTTATTATTATTGGTTCATCAAGTGTATCATTAGATACTGCAAGAATAGTTCATAAGTTTGTTAAAAACGTTAATCTAACATTCGTTAATAGTAACAAGAATGTTGGAGTTCGTAATGATGAACTTGAAAAGAATCAACTAAAATCAATTAATATTAGATATAATATTAAACCAATTAAAATTGAAATTATCGATAGAAAGGTAAGAGTAACATTTAGAAAAACAAAAAATGTTGTTGATGAAAAAAATAGACCAATACTTGAAGATATATTTGATTCAGAATGGTCAGAAACATGTGATCACTTAATCATAGACTCTATTACATCATCATCACTAAATGACCAAATTACAAAATTACCTGGTATATCATTTAATAAAGATTTAACTGTTGTAGTTGATGAAAAATATGTTGCTTCAAACGATGGATCTGTTTATTGTTGTGGTGAACTTATTGGTTCTATTAACTCAATATTAGATTCGATTCGTGAAGGTATGAAGATAGCAAAATCTATTATCGCTGAAGCCGGTGGAGATTTACAAGATTACAAAGATGAATTAAATGAAATCTTAAGAAAACAAAATGCAAATTCACTTAAAAACAGTATAGAGGATGATGATGAATAATATTTTAGATAACTATAACAATATAGTAGAAAATATAAATAACATCAAAAAAGAAAATAATATCAATTATGATATTAATCTTTTGGCGGTTAGCAAAACAAAACCTATAGAAGATATTTATGCATTAAAAAATAATGATATAAATTTCTTCGGTGAAAATTACGTTCAAGAATTAACGGCTAAATATGATGAAGATAATTCAATTAATTTTCATATGATAGGACACTTACAAACTAATAAAGTTAAAAACATAGTTGATAAAGTTTCAATGATTGAATCTGTTGATTCAATTAAATTATTAAAAGAAATAGATAAAGAATCAAAAAAGAAAAATATAATTTCAAATGTTTTATTTGAAGTTAATGTTGCTCTTGAAGATTCGAAATTTGGATTTAAAGTAGAAGAAGTAGAAGCAGTAATAGAAGAAGCAAAGAATTATTCACATGTTAATGTTTGTGGACTTATGACAAGTGCTCCTTATACAAACGCTCCAGAAGAAAATATTATTTATTTCAAAAAATTAAAATCACTTTATGATGATATAAAAAACAAAAATGATAACATAGATAATAATATAAATTTTAATACATTATCTATGGGTATGAGTAATGATTATAAAGAAGCAATATTATCTGGATCAAATGAAATAAGAATTGGTACAGATATATTTGGAAAAAGAAATTACAATAAATAGAGCATTTGCTCTATTTATTTTTTTATACAAAAATTTTATTTAATGTTAAATAAATTTATATTTGTATTTGTATTTATATTATTGACATATTTTAAGTTAGTGTTAGTATAAATATATCAAAGTAAATAATGTAAGGGATAGAGGCGCGAAAATTATCAGTAGTTGTTATAGAAACAGGAAGTGTTAACAATGAAAGGAATTTTTGCCGAAGTGATATTATATTTTCCTGAATAAATATTGCTGGTACATTGCAGAATATGTCTTGTACTGTCGCTAAGTAATTAGTGGAGAGCTATCATTGCAACTATATAGAAATTTATATGACGCTGCAGTGATAAAAATCACTTTTGCGTTATTTTTTTTGAAATAAAATTTTGAAAGGAGTTTTGTATGTTATCAAAACACAAAGTAAGAGGACTTGCTATCCTTGGAGTTCTTCTTGTATTATTAACATTCATTACAGTACCTATTAATGCTGATGAAGTAGTAACAGAAGAAGAAACTACAATCGAAGCAGCAAATTTTGAAGTAACAGTTGACGGTGAAGTCATTGCTTACGATTTTTCTAATGATGACGATGCAACAGCTTATGTAGATAATTATTCTGATAATCTACAAGAAGACCCAGCATTCGAATCACACATTACTGAAGCATTAGCTAAGGTAAGAGAACATATAAAATGTTATGCAACATTTTATTCTTTACTTCCAGCAATAATTGCTATTGTATTAGCACTTATTACTAAAGAAGTTTACTCATCACTATTCATCGGAATTTTAAGTGGTGGTGTTATTTATGCAAATATGAATTTTGAAGGAACATTAAATCATGTATTCTCAGATGGATTTATTAGTTCACTTGCTGATTCATACAATGTAGGAATTATTCTATTCCTAGTTTTACTTGGAGCTTTAGTTGCTATGATGAATAAAGCTGGAGGATCAGCTGCATTCGGAAAATGGGCAGCAGGAAGATTCAAAACAAGAGTTGGAGCACAAATTGCAACAATTATTCTTGGTATTTTAATTTTCATTGATGACTATTTTAACTGTTTAACAGTTGGTAGCGTTATGAGACCAGTTACAGATAAACAAAATATTTCAAGAGCTAAACTTGCATATTTAATAGATGCAACAGCAGCTCCAGTTTGTATAATTGCACCTATTTCATCATGGGCAGCAGCTGTTGCTGGATTTGCTAAAGGAGCAGGAGCTGAAAGCGGAATGAGTTTATTCATTAGCGCAATTCCATTTAACTTCTATGCAATTTTAACAATCGTAATGATGTTATTCTTAGCAATTACAAAATTTGATTTTGGACCAATGAAGAAACATGAAGATAATGCAATGAACGGAGATATCTTTACATCAGGAAAGAGAGAAGCGTTAAAGAGTTCTATTGAAGTTAAAAATGAAAAAGGAAGAGTTATCGACCTTGTAATTCCAGTAGTATTTTTAATCTTTGCTTGTGTAATCGGAATGATTTATTCAGGAGGATTCTTCACAGCTGATAGTGATATGTTCCATAACTTTGTAGGTGCATTCTCTGAAAGTGATGCATCTGTTGGACTTGTATATGGTTCATTCATCACATTAATCTTTGCTGTTATTTACTTCATGGCAAGAAGAGTTTTAACATTCCAAGAATGTATGGAATCTTTCCCAGAAGGATTTAAAGCAATGGTTCCAGCAATCATGATTTTAACATGTGCTTGGACATTAAAAATTATGACAGACTCATTAGGAGCAAAAATATTTATTTCTCAATTAGTAGAAGGAGGAGCTGCAGGATTAAAATTATTCTTACCAGCGGTAATCTTCTTAATAGCATGTTTCTTATCATTTGCAACAGGAACAAGCTGGGGAACATTTGGTATCTTAATACCAATCGTACTAAGTGTATTTGGAGAAACAGATGGAGCAATTACAATTGTTGCAGTATCAGCTTGTATGGCTGGAGCAGTTTGTGGAGACCACTGTTCACCAATTTCAGATACAACAATTATGGCATCAGCTGGTGCTGAATGTGATCATATTAATCACGTATCAACACAATTACCTTATGCTATAACAGTAGCAATAGTATCATTCGTATGTTACATTATTGCAGGTTACGTTCCAAATTGGTACATCATGCTTCCAGTTTCAATTGTATTAATGATAATTACATTATTCATAATGAAATTGTATTATGCACCAGAAAAGAAAGTGAATAAGAAAGCAAAAGCTAAATAATTGATATAAACTAAATAATATAAATAAATAAAAACCATGCGGAAACGCATGGTTTTTTGAAATTAGAAAATAGGATACGAGGTAAGAAAAATTTTTAAGCACAATAAGACTTAATAGCCTTACTTAAAAATTCCGAGAAATTCTCGCCATAGGAATTCAAATATGCGATAACCTTTTCATCATTTGCATATAAGTTACCTAATTCTCGAAATGCATCATAATTATAATTGTGTTCTTTAGATAAGTGATGCATGTACTTATCAATTAGGATCTGAACTTCTTTACTTGATGGATCCATAGTCTTAATTTTCTCCAGTTCCGTATAGATCTTTCTTGTTTTATAGAAAGAAGTCATATATC
>JAKSUF010000220.1 GCA_024409145.1 archaeon
AAGTTATCATTTAATATTGTATTTTTTCATTTGTTTTTTACTTTTAAATTAATTCATAACATTGTTATATTTCTTTTTAAAAAATAAAGATAAATTAATAATAAATTAATCTATCTTTTTAAATTATTTCTTCATTGATTTCTTTTGCAGTGTTATATGCATCATACATTCCATAAATCCAAATTATTAAGTAAAGTAATGCACCTATTAAAATAATTATGAGAAATGCTGAGATAATTGCAGATATTAATATTATGATACCTTTTTTAGTTTCTTCATTGTAAATTTGGCCTAATCCTGGTAATAAAAATGAGAATATTAATGCTAAACCCGGATTTTTCTCAGATTTTGCTTTTAAAAGTCTAACTCCGCAGTTTGGACAAATTTCAGCGAGAACATCCACAGATGCTCCACAGTATTTACATTTTTTAGTTGGTCTTTGGTTAAAGCTATCCTTAGTATTTCTTTCATTAGTGTTATTTTGACTGTTAGTAGAATTATTATTTTGATTATTATTGTTTATGGTTTGAGGTAACTTTATACTATCTGTTTTATTATTTGATTTTACATCATTTTGATTTGTATTTTGAATATTTTCAGTTATTTTTTGTCCACAGGTTGGACAAAATTTTTCATTTTCAATCTTAGTTTTACAGATAGGACATCTAATTGCTGCCTTGTTTTTATTTTCTTCTATATTATCTTGAGTTTTTTCTTCTTTATTTTGTTCAATGTTGTTTATAAGTTTAGTTCCACATTTTTCACAAAATTTAAAGTTTTCTTCAACTTCATTTCCACAGTTTGGACAAATTTTTAACATTTTACCTCTCCATTTTTTATTTAATTATCATTTTTTTATGTGATTATAATATAGTATCAATATCTGAAATGTTATCTAAAACAATGATTGGTATTTTTTCATTGTTAACTCTTTCTTTCTCTTCTTCACTTAATGTGGAGTTAACTAAAATAGCACTCATTCCAGCATTAACTGCACCTACGCAGTCAACATCTAATTTATTTCCAACCATTATACTATTTTTAGGATCACAATTCATTCTTCTTAAAGCTTCAAGATAAATAATAGGGTCTGGTTTTTCTACACCTACTTCTTCTGAAGTTATTACAATATCAAAGAAATGATGGATATTTAACCTTACAAGTTTTTCCCATTGTTTGATATTTTTACCATTTGTAATAGCTCCTAAATGATAACCTTTTGTTTTAAGATAAATTAAAATAGCTAATGTTCTAGGGAATGGTCTAAGTAATGAAAATTTAATATTATGGTAAGTAGTCATTCCAAGTGCTATTAAAAATGAATCTTCTTGACCTAAAAGTCTTTTTGTTAATATATTAAAATGTTTACCATAGTTTGATCCTTTTTCTTTAATAATCTCTTTTAACATATCATATGCTTCATCATATTCTAATGGTAATCCATTGTCACACATAGCTTCAATTGCTGAACGTCTAGCAATTTCTGCAAAACCTGATGTGTCTAAAAGAGTATCATCAATATCAAAAAATACAGTTTTTCTCATTTTAACACCATTTAATTTATTCTTATTTTTATATATTATTAATTTTTATCTTTTATTAATATATAATATTTAGGGAATATTCTGTTTTATTTTTTTTTAATTTTGGTTTTGTTTTTTTGGATTATTTTTTTTTTGTTTTATAGTTTAAATGGGATGTTATTCTAGAATGATATGTTTTTATATTTAATTAAAAAGGTGTAAATATGAGTGAAATTGTCGAAAGTCCTGAGCAAATTGCTATTGAAAAAGAAATACGTGGACAAGTAGATAAATACTTAGATTATTTTAATAATACTCTTCCATCATCTATGGAACTTGAATTTGAAGGTTTTTATAGAAGAGGGTTTTTTGTAAGTAAAAAAAGATATGCAGTTATTGAAGATGGGACAATTATTGCTAAAGGGTTAGAGCTTGTAAGACGTGACTGGGCACCTATTGCTAAAAATACTCAAGAATCTATTTTAATGGCTATATTAAAAGAAGGGAATGTTAAAAAAGCTGAAAAAATTATCAAAAAAACACTTAGAGAAATTAAAAAAGGAAATGTTAAAAGGGAAGATTTGATTATACATACTCAAATCACTAAAAAACTTGATGATTACAAACAAATTGGTCCTCATGTAATTGCTGCAAGACAGAAAGAAGCTAAAGGAATCAAAGTAGGTAAAGGTACAATTATACAATATATAATTAGTAAAGGAAAAGGTTCAATTAGTCAAAGAGCAGTGTCTTATGAGTATAGTGAAGGTGTTGAGTATGATAAAGAGTATTATATTAATCATCAAATAATTCCTGCTGTATCTAGGATGATGGAGCCTTTGGGTTATACTAAAGAGAATCTTCTTGAACTTGCTGAAGGTGAAAAACAACAAAGTTTAGATGCATTTTTTTAATTTAAACTAGTTATATTATGGATTTGTGATTATTTTTTTTATTTTATTTTAGTTTATTTTATTTATGTGTCTATTTTTCTCTTTATGTTGGTTATTTTTACATTATTATCCTAAAATAATAGTTACCTTTATATATTGTTTTGAATATAAATATAGTATGTTCTTATATTTATCTTGCAATAAGAATCATTAATTAACTTGCTTATTATTAGAATATACTCAGAAATAATTGTGCGGATAAATATTATTTTATGGGTATAGTTGTCATGTTTTTTTAACATGATATTGTTATCAAATTTAAAAAAATTATTTAAGTTTGAGTTTTTATTAAAAATATTACATTCAATTTAAATTTGAAATGTAAATTATAATTATATTATTACGAAAATTAAGGAGATATTGTTATGGCTATTTGTCAAGGAAAATCAACCAGATCCCCTTCTGGTGCTAGAAGAGTTGCAAACCGTGGAAAAAGAAAATCTGAGTTAGGTAGAGAATCTGCTGAAACCAAATTAGGTGAAAAAAATTTAAGAAAAATCAGAACTCGTGGTGGAAACGAAAAACTCAGATTAGCTCAAGATAATAAAATTAATGTTATCGATGCTGATGGTAATGCTAAAACTGTAGAAATCTACGGTGTAGTTGAAAACACTGCAAACCCAAACTATGTAAGACGTAATATCATCACTAAAGGTGCTATTGTAGATACTGAAGCAGGTAAAGCTAAAGTAACTTCTAGACCTGGTCAAGATGGTGTTATTAATGGAGTTTTATTATAAACTCTAATTTTTCTTTTTTTATCTTATTTTTTTATTAATTTGGGGCTTTTTTTATTTTAATTAAATTAGCTTTTATTTGTTGATTTTTTATTTTAATTAGATGATTTTTTAGTTATTTTTTTTATTTTAATCAAATTGTTGTTT